>WFQY01000362.1 GCA_015486815.1 Phycisphaerae bacterium
AAATGGTTATAGAAAAAATCCTTCTCGATAATAAACTTTCGGGCGAGCATCTTGGCTGTATTGGCGATGGGCCTGTTGAGTTAAGACTGTGTAAAAAAGTCGGCGGAAGAGCTATCGGTATTGCCTCGGACGAAGTCAGACGGTACGGACTAAATACGGTTAAGCGTACACGATTGATAAAGGCAGGTGCTGACATTATCCTGCCCGATTATTCGCAGAGACATCAACTATTAAAATTATTATTTGACGAAAATGCAACTCGTGATTCGTGATTGTTGAATATAATCGCCCTACTCATTGTTCAAACATATTGATGCGTTCGAGCGTCTCGGTTATTCCCATATCGACCGGACAATATCTCGTACATCGCCCGCAGCCCGTGCAACTTATGAGATTAAACTTTTCGGGATAGTAATTGAATTTGTGCATAATTCGCTGACGCCAACGTGATGCCTGCGTCGCTCGGGGATTATGTCCCGAAGTGTGCAACGTAAACAATGCAAAAGAACAGCTATCCCAATTCCGTCTGCGCACGCCACTATAAACATCTCCTTCGTCTTGTATATCAAAGCAATGACACGTCGGACAGAGATATGTACAAACGCCACAACCAATACACCTCTGTGAAATTTCGTCCCAAAATTTACTGTCGAAATTTTCCCGGTTATTGAGCCACGATGTAACCTTATCGATTTCAAATCTCACAGGCACCGACGCTAATTCCGCTAATGCGACTTCCGATGCCGCTTCTTCAATCAAATCATTTACCGACGAGATAATTTCTCTGCCCTTGTCGGTAATTTCCTCTATCGACCAGCCACTCTCATCCGCTAATGGATAAAGCATTACGTCGCTCGCCCTCTTATCATCGGGGCTTGAACCAACGGACGTACACATACAAAAATCATCCGATTTGACGCAAGCAATAGAAATTACTATCGTATTATTCCGTCTGGCGAACCAGCTATCATCGCGATAGTCCCAGCTGAACACAGCATCATCTATTCCCACACCAGCGGCATCGCAAGGCCTAACGCCGAAAATCACCCGTTTATCATTCGGCGTATCCGCTTCTTCAACATCAACTTTCCGCTTAGCGATTTTATACCGCAACAGACACTCACTACGCGGAAAGAAAATTTCCTTCAACGTCCCCTTCGGCAGAATCATATCAAAGCTAATCTCATCAGCTCGTTCGATTTTCGCATAGCGTGAATTACCTTCGTTTTCCACTGGCGCGAATATATCAAACCCATTAGCACGAATTTTTTCGAAAACGCCATCCAATTTGTCTTTTCGTAAAATCTTCATCACAATCTTCTGCCGCTACAATATAAACTCCTGTGGATCGTCCTGTTTGAAAGAAGTTAAGACAGCCTGCTGATCTTTTGACGAGCCCACAAAATAATCGAATCGATCCAAAACTTCCTTGCCGAGCTTACGATTGATTTTCATCAACGGAATATCAACCGGACACGCCCGCTCACAATTTCCACACCCGACGCATCTGCCCGCAAGATGAAACGCACGAACAATATTCCATTCGAAATTGCCAAGCGTATGTGCCGACCTACATATCCACTGTGGCTGATTGCACTCGACAATGCAACGATTGCAATAGCACATCGGACATGCCTGCCTGCACGCATAACACTTGATACATTTCGAAAATTCCCCCCGCCAATATTCAAATCGCTTATCAACATCAAGCGAATCTATCTCATCAACATCAGCCATCTGCTCCGAATCAAAAGCTTTGAGTTTAAGCTGGGCTATCAATTCGGAAAAATCATCCACACTTTCACCGTCCAAAATTCTGACATCTCCGCCTGTGATTTCAAAACCTAAAATGACAATCTTGTCAGCTTCTATCTGCTCTTCGCTTGCGAGGACATTTATCGTGCGAATACCCGCAGGGTTGAGAAAAATCGCTACCTTCTTATAACGAGCGAGTAAATTTTCCTTTACCAAATATACCGCAAGATTATCTTCGCACCGTTCATCTAAAACCAAATTGTCAGCTTCTTCCGCAGAACGGATAAACCCCGCCCGACGTCTGTCTTTCGTAGTGCCTTCGAGATAGCCTATCACCAGATCGACCTTTGCTATCCGTAAATATTCTTTTGCCTTGGTTGTCAACTCCGAACTTTGCATCA
Source organism: Phycisphaerae bacterium (assembly GCA_015486815.1). GTDB lineage: Bacteria > Planctomycetota > Phycisphaerae > JAAYCJ01 > JAAYCJ01 > S014-18. The sequence goes on from WFQY01000362.1 coordinate 2,157, forward strand.
TTAAACTATTCCGACATTTCCTTTATCAACTTATCATACTGTGTAAACGGGCCAAGCTGTTTGATGTTTTCGGTAAACTCGGTTATCAAGTCAGCAAACTTTCGCCCTTCCGACGCACTTACCCACGAAAACCAAATTCGTTCTTTCGGAATACCCAAAAAATCGAGCAGCGTCCGAAATATCGACCATCGTCTTCGAGCGTGATAGTTGCCGCTTATAAAATGACAGTCTCCCGGATGACATCCGCTAACCAAAATACCGTCCGCTCCCTTTTGCAATGCCTTCAACAGAAATAGCGGGCTTATCCGTCCCGTGCAAGGCAGCCTAACTATCCGCACATTAGCGGGATATTTCAACCTGCTTGTGCCTGCAAGGTCAGCTCCCGCATAGGTACAATAATTACATACGAACGCTATTATTCTCGGCTCAAAATTATCCGCCATCCGCTATTTTCTCGCATTTAGTTTTTTGTCTTTGGTAAGCACTGTTTTTTTCTGCTGGCTGACAAATTTTTTCAATTTGTTCGCTACGGCTTTGTTATTCAATCCTATAATTCTCGCTGCCAATATGACAGCGTTTTTTGCACCGACAGAGCCTATCGCCATCGTTCCGACAGGCACGCCAGGCGGCATCTGCGAAATCGCTAACAACGCATCTATTCCGTTGAGCGACCCCGCTGCAACTGGCACGCCTATCACAGGCAGATTTGTATGTGCGCTTATTACCCCCGGCAAAGCAGCTGACATACCAGCTACCGCGATAATCACTTTTATCCCACGATTAGCTGCTGACGATGCAAACTTTGCAACCTCATCGGGCGTACGATGTGCAGATAAGATGCGCAGTTCATACGATAAGCCTAACTCATTGGATAGCTTAAGAGCTGACTCTATCACGGGCAGATCAGACTCACTGCCAAGCACCACACCGATATCGACTTTCTTATCTTTCGCCATTAATTTTCGCTCCTCTGTCAGCTATTGTTACCAAATAATCCAAATAAACGTGAAAAGGAATTATAACGATTTTCGCACCATTATTCCATACAAACATAGCGATTAAGCGTATTCCTACCATTTTTTGACGTAACCTAATGAATCTACTTATCCGAAAATTATTTCCGGATTTTTCTTGACGCTATCGGTAAAAAATGATAGACTTATTTTTAGTTGATACATCGATGTATCAAAGAGTGAATAAAATGGCTGTTACGCTAAAGGATATTTCGGAAAAGACGGGTGTTACTCCGACGGTAGTATCGCATGTTCTAAACGATCGCCTGGGTCATATAAGGGTAAGTAAAGCTAAGTGTGCTCTGATAAAGGAAGTAGCTAATCAGCTGGGGTATGTTCCGAATTTAAAAGCGAAATCGATGATTACTCGAAAGAGTTACACCATCGGAGTCATCTGCTCATATCCGTTCGAGCACAAAGATTCCTTCGAACATTCGTTGGTTGACAGCTATTTTTATGATACACTTCGCGGAGTGGAAGAAATTTCGCGTCAAGTGCACTATCATTGTCTTTATACGGTGTGTAACCTTAGCGATTTGGACGAGTTTATTCATCCGCGTGCAATGCGCGACGGAAGTATAGATGGTGCGGTTTTGGTCGGATACACAAGCCCGGAAGTGCTTGACAAACTGGCATCATATAATATGCCCTGCATACAGGTGGGGTCTAATATCGATCCCGAATCGAACATCGAATGTATTTATGCCGACCTTGACGCAGCCTTTAAAAAGGTAGCTCATCACCTCGCAAAAATCGGACATCATCGAATTCAATTGATTCTTCCTGCAGGGCCGGGTCCAAAAGTACTGGCTGATAACTTTTTACATATAGACAACTTACCAAAAGGAGCGAAACCGGAAGTCTTCGTCGGCGAAAATATGAATCCTAATTACGATGAGATGTATAAGCACGGACAAAATCTCGGACGACGTACTGATTTTCCTCTGGCGTTAATCGTTAGCGGTGCTGCGTGTAAGGGGCTTATTGACGGATTGGCGAGTGAAGGACGGTATTGTCCGCACGACTATAGTCTGGTTGTAACTTCAAATAGTCCGAATGCGGTTTTCATCCCCGGAATTCATTTGTCTATGTCATCTATTATGCTTGATCAGGTCAAAGTCGGTCAACTGGCAGCTAAGCGGTTATTGTCGCGACTGGAAGTGTTGTCATCCGAGACCGGTAAACCGTTTTCAAATATAGTTCCCTGCAAAATCACGTATCGAGACAGCGTTATTAATAGAAAAAGAGGTGTGCTTGAAAACAACACAAGATGAAATTTTATTGTTGCGGTATATTAAAATACTCAAGCTGATCTATTCGGGTAATTTACAAAGGACACAAACAAATGAGAAAATCAAAAGCATTTACACTTATCGAACTTTTGGTTGTGGTTGCTATTATTGCTGTGTTGGTTGCGATACTCTTGCCTGCGCTGAATTCCGCGAGGGAGTCAGCGAGAAAAGTTGTTTGTATGAGTAACGTCAAGCAGATTGGCGTGGGATTGGTTATGTATGGGCAGGATTATAATGAAATACCAACAAGTTCCACAGCTGTGTTAAACTGGACACGTCAGAGTCATCGCGGATACAAACCGCTTTTAGATGAGAAATACATTAGGGATATTCGTGTGCTGTATTGTCCATCCGATACGAATCACAGATTCGACGGAACAGGCGAATGCCGAAATTCGGGATATTGTACGTATCTGTATTGGCATCCTGTCTATATTCATTTTCGGAGCGACAGTACGGTAACTGTTTTTGAGTATCCCCCTAATTGGTTTGAGATATTCATAACACCAACGCCTTGGGGTGGATTTATTTATAAAAATCCTCATAAAGACGGATTTTCAGCTTTAGCGAGTGACGGCACAACCGGCTGGATTCCCGATCATGCAGGTTCGGACCTCGGTATATGGGATTGGAATGAGATAGACCGACGGTTGGGAGTAACGGGCGTCAGCGATTAAATCAATTTCCTACGAAAATGTCTATGACATAAGGTTGTGATATGCTTCGAAATAATCATACTATCCGTTTTTTAGTGATATGTATTGCGATTGGGATCGGAAGTCAATCGAATATCGGTTTTGCCAAAGAGTTACTGAAGAATCCTTCGTTCGAAGATGGGCTGAAATATTGGAAGCAGTGGTGGCCTAAAGGCAGATTGGGAAAGATTGAGCCAGACGGTACGATAGGACGAAACGGCAGGCACTGCGCAAAAATAACAATATTCGATGCGAAAGGGAGTCGGCTTTCGCTATATCAGGAAGTGAATATCGACCCGAAGCAAACTTATGTTTTATCTTTTTCGTTTTATACTCGTAGCACGCAAAATATAGACGCAAGTGTCCGAATAGGGGCGTTTGACAAAAACCATCAATTTCTCGGGTACTTTTGTCAAAAAAAGCTTTCACCTACTGCAAATGTATGGGTTGATTATAAGCTGATTTTCAACCCTCCTTCTAATACCGATAGAGTGAGAATTGAATTTAATTTTTGCGGTCAGCAGCAAAGCTGGCTTGATTTTGTGAGTTTTTCGGGAGTGGAGCCGGAGCTACGCAAAAAGATGGAGATCCTAAACAAAAATCCGCATCCCCTTTTCGGGACATTGTTGATTGACGGTACGGCACCTTCGAAACCTCGCATATTTCCCTACTGGGCATACAACAATGTTGCGGAGCATTTTCGTAATGCTGCTTTACGTTATGGTTGGCAGTATGTGCTTTCGGAGCAATACAAGGAATGTGCGGAACATAACCTTGCACCGTTTGCTCAGTCGTGGACGGATAAACAATTTGTTGATAAATATTCCGTTCCTCTTACTTGCTATATAATCACTTCGGGGCAAAAACACTGTTGGAGGGAATCAGTTAAACGTGGTGCCCAAGCAGTTGTATTGGGACGGCCATCTCCTAATGACCCGGTGTTTGTGCAAACGTGTCTCGAAAGTATTGAGCACGGACTATTGACGGAAGATCCGCCACCTACTTTTTATCTCTTTTTTGACGAAGTGTTTAATCTGTATTCACATATTATCAAAAAAGAAGACCGAAAAAATGAGTTCTGGAAAAATGCAAATTCAATAGTGAAAGAGAAATATGGCTTTGGCCGATTCGGTATTCCCGATTCTATGGATGATACCAATCCGTTCAAATGGATAGCTTATCTTCGCTGGCAGGCGGAGATGACTGTTGATACTTTCGGAAAAGTAAGGGCGAAGCTCAAGGAAATGAACCCCAAAACACTATTTCTTGGTCCTGATGAATATGCGAGTTTCTGTCCGCTGGATTGGCAGCGTATGGGGCAGGTTATTGACATTCAGCCCGGTCAGCTACTTTGCGGTGCAAGCGGTCAGCGAAGATTTAATGCGGGGTATCTCGTCAAATTCTACCACGACCTTACCGGAAAACCGGTCTATCCTTTCTTGCAATTTGTCAAATATGGTGCTAGTCCAAGCGTAGATACGGTATATGATTGGGCAAATCAGATTCTGCGTAACGGTGGCGAGGGATTATTTGTCGGAGCTGTTGAGTGGTTTGACCGATACCTGAACCATCCCAAATATGCCGCCCCTCGCAAATGGCAAGCAGTTTTGGATATAATAGATACTATGCAAAAGATGGAAAAAGTTCGTCTGCCGAAAAAAAGTTTAATGGCTCTTCATTTCAGCAGTTTTACGCAGATGAGCAGAGGACGTAGCCCCGACCAAACGAAACTCGGCTCTGCCTATGCTTTACTTGGGCCTCGTGCAAAATCATGGTTTACATTTACCGACGATTTCCAGATCGAACGAAATATCAATCTGTGGGACAAATTCAGAGTAGTTGTTATGCCTGACGCAAAATATATCAGCGAAGCGATGACGAAGGCGATTCAACGATTTGTTAATCGCGGTGGTGTACTTGTCGTTACCGACCCAAATGCTTTTTTGTTCAGGATAGACGGAAAGAAACTCGATGAATTCAGAAAGAATCTTTTAGGGGTAGCTATCGTCGGAGAGATTAATACTCAAGATATTTTAATCAGCGGTAAGAAGCTATCAAATCCAGGACAAACAGCATTGAAATTAAAAATTTGTGATGCCAAGCATATAAAGACAATAGCAAGGTTTGCTGATAGTTCAGCTGCAATTGTCGAACACCGAATAGGTAAGGGCAAAGTTTGGTATTTTGCATTTAATATCAATACCGATGCTGCTGTTGATGATATAGATTGGATTGAGCAGTGGCGTAATTGGCTTAAAGGGTGGGGTGTCCCGTTGGATTATGATATTTGGCGATTCGAAATTCCCAAACGCGAAAAGCTAAACTCGAAAGAGTTTTCTTGGAAATGCCTTACCGGAAATGCAATTCGGTTTGAACGTAATTTTCCCGATGTTTCTATGAATATCGATAATGCGAAGGGCTATTATTTTTATAAGATATCACCACGAGCGATACCGGAAAAATACAAAGGCAACAAGATTCCCTTTACGAAAGGACTTCTCACGAATCGACGAAAGATGCTTGAGTTGAAAAAAAATTCGTCCGGAGATATCAAAGACAAGGCGAAACTCAAAATTGACAATTGGGTAATCCGTTTCGGTGGTGATGAATTTGCATCAAACACGATCATTTTCGATTTATCCCACCCCTTTGATATCCGTCAATGCCGTATAACTTTTTCCGGACAACTTCCGCGAATATCAATTAAGGGCAGTCTTGACGGAAAAAGCTGGGCAAAACTTTCTGATATCGAATCACAGAATGCCGATAAAGACGTTTTTGTCGCAAAATCCGAACTGTCAGGCAGGTATCGTTACATCCGGTTTGATTTCGCTCAACGCAAACGCAATACGACGCTGACCCTTTCTGAGCTGGATATCTGGGGAAAGAAAAAAAACAATCACCCCTTGCCGTGAAATTCTACTTGGTAGCTCCGCCCCTATGACAAAAAATTCTCACAACGCAACTACTTCCGATTAAGCGTATTCCTACCATTTTTTGACGTAACCTAATGAATCTAATTTTCTTGCAATTTTGGCCACTTTTGCGTAAAAAGTAGAAAGAAGGTCGGAAAAGACAGAGGCAATTTAGCGCCTGTAGCTCAGTAGGACAGAGCAACGGTTTCCTAATTCATATCAAAATCCCCCATA
>WFQY01000363.1 GCA_015486815.1 Phycisphaerae bacterium
ATCAAAGCACTATAATAATAGAAAAACGTCGGCGCTAATTCCGGATCGCCGCGAACTATTCCGTCAACCAGACTCATCCAATCACCGTAACGGTCGCGGGGTAAAATATAATCAACAGCTTGCGTTCCGAGAAAATCGACATACCTACGCATACTTTCGAAATTATCTTCGATAAACCTATTATCCCCGTAATGTCGATACGCATACCAGACAATCAGCGGATAACCACTACTCCATGTAGGAGCGCCACGGTCAATCATTGGACGCGGTGAGATATGCGGAATATCGCCCGTTTCCGCTTGCCCCGCTCGTATATCAGCAAGCCATTTACGATAAAAACGTGCTGCATCAAAATTTAACATACATTCTTGTGCGGTAATATGAGCATCTCCAAGCCAGCCCAAGCGTTCCGCTCGCTGAGGGCAGTCCGTCGGTATGCCCATCAAATTGCTACGCTGAGACCATATTGTGCAAGATTGAATATGATTTATTAACCCATTGCTGCAATGAAACTGGCCGGTTTGTTTGATACCGGAATGGACTACACAGCCAACGATACTATCAAGCGTAGGAACGCCGGGATATCCGCAAACTTCTACATATCGAAAACCATGGTAAGTAAATTGAGGCTCAAATACTTCTATGCCTTTACCCTTCAAGATGTATCTGTCTTCGTTAAGCGCAAAGCCATTCGTGCTCGTATCGAGGGTACCATCCGAATGAATATTTTCCGCATAACGCAGTGTTATAACAGTTCCTTTATTTCCCTGAACCGTAATCCGAGACCAACCACTGAAATTCTGCCCCATATCGAAAATAAATTTATCTACACACGACTGCCACATTGTTTTAGGGCGAATTATTTCTGTAACTTGAATAGGTTCCATTCCATGCCAGCATAGCTTACCACCCGGAGGCGAAACAACATTAACCGGCGACCAATCGCTATCGTCAAACTCAGGCTCATTCCAGCCCGGAATTTCCTCATTGGCATCATACGTCTCACCCATATAAATACAGCTATCTATAATAGGTCCATACGTCCACTTCCACTTTTCATTTGACGTAATGACTTCGGTGCTCCCATTTTCATATTCTATGCGTAAGTGGACAATTGCCCGTTTAGAACCAAACCATTGCATCCGCCAATCCCAAAATTTCTTCGACGGATTAAACCAGCCATTTCCCAGCATCAGGCCAATTGCATTACGAGACACGCATATATCCGAAGTTACATCATAAGCATCATATAAAACTCTCTTGCGATAGTCGGTTTTAGACGGAGTCATCACATAATCGCCGATACGCCTACCGTTGATATACATAACATAAAATCCAAGCCCCGATACATACACCATCGCACGTTTGACTTTTTCTTTAGCTGTCCATTCGTAACGCAATAATGTCGAACGGCTATCGACGTTTATTTTTCCATATTTCTTTTCTATTTGCTCTGCTGTTGTAAATTCTTTATGCTCGATGCGAGGTTCATCGACAGACCCATTGCCTATCCAACAAGCCTGCCAGTCATCATCGTTCAACAAACCAACATCGAAAACGGCACACTCGCTCCAATCGGAAGGCTGATTTTTCCCATCCCATACACGTACTTTCCAAAAATATCTACAGGCACTTTTCAACGCTCTACCAGTATAAATGACCGCTTGTTGATTCGAGATTACCTTGCCTGTATCCCACATATCACCCTGCGATGCCTCTATTGACTTGCGAGAGCAAGCAACGATAATCTGATATGCCGACTGTATTTGAGCTCGTTCATCGGATATGAGCTGCCATGCCAATCGAGGCTTAGCATTATCCAGTCCGCACGGAAAAGGGGCATAATCCACGGTAAGGCCTATCGGGTATATCATTTCTTTACTCTTTCGAATTAGGCTTCAATAAAGATTTGCAAAATTTCTCATCTTTTTCGAATCGTTCCCATCGTCTGCATACGAAAAACTTCCAGCTAAACAATCCATCTGCCCGCCAATGACTTTCCTGAACCATCGCAAGCAGATGCTCTTCTATTTTCGCTACCTCAAGCATTTTCTTCAACGCTGACCTTTTCGAACGATTAGCTATTTTTTGTGCCGATTGACGTAAATCATTTGCTCTCGATATCTTTTCTCGAAATGCAAAGTATGTATAGAGCAATCGGAATCTCTCATCATCAAACGATATATTTTCATATTTCCGCAATAATCTGCGGATACTTTGGATGTTATTTATCGCCTCGAAAAACTCGTTCGCTTGTGGTGAATATCGCCAGTAATATTTTTTGCAATATTCATTAATCGCATCCGTCATCGCAGGTGAATTGGTCAAGCTTGCTTTCGCCAGCAGCCAAAGGTTCAACGAATTTATCCACCACGAATCCATATCGATATAAAAACTGCTCACACCCTTTAATTCGAATTTATCCGCTGTTATATCAACGATTTCTTTTGCATAATCGGGAACGATAGCTACCATTCCGCAACGTGCATAATTGTCAGCACAGACATAATCGCCACGATAGCCTACCATATTGTTTTTGTTAAGCCATCTCGTCCATTTTATACGGATTTCATCGGGGCAGCAAAAAAACACTATCATCTTGTCATCGCCAGGCAGGTCTTCGGGCGGTGGCGTATAAACAGCAGGCCCGCCATAGGCAATATGCTCGACCAGCAGATTCGGAAATTTCTTGTGTATCCGATTAGCTACATCTCTTATTGCATAGAAAATCGCATAAGGGTTATTCCTACATTTTTTACATTGACAAAAGTTTCCGCCATCGCGAGGCCAAAGCCCGATTACATCGACTTCTTCGCAATGGTCTGTGAGATATTTAATCACATTTTTGGCATATTCGTTTACCGCCTTCTTGTTCGAATAGCAAAGCTGAGCGGGAATACGCATATCACCATTTTCATCAAGCCAGTGCGGACGAGTTTTCGTGCTGTCAGGCAGTTCGTAATGATGCTTACCTTCTGTCGGGTCTTCAAAATATCGTATCAAATATTTCGCCAGCTTTTCTTCTTTACTCTTTGCTCGCGGCGGAATGATTTTCTGTAACGAATACCACTCGGGGTGTTTTTTAAAATACTTTTCAGGCGGCATAAAATGATGAAGCGTATGTACATTTTGAAACAACATAATGCCACGTTTTTTTAATGCAGGTACGACAACGTCAGCTACATCTTCCCATCGAACGATATCCGTTGTCCATAAATCTTCGCCATGCCCATATTTCCCCGGATGAGTGCTAAACGCATTGAAATGATTTTTCGCCAGCCAATCGATAAATTGAGGAATAACTTCGTGCTGGCGTCTTATCATCGGCTCCAAATCGACCGCACGAATCTTCAAACGATGAGAAATCCGTCTCTTGCCGACCTTTAGCTGAAGGCTTTTCCTCTTTGGTATAACCTGATGCTCTTCGAATGGATATGTCCACAGACAACCGAATTCCTCAAGCAGGCTATAAACACCAAAAAGGACTGAGCGTCCGTTTTCGCCAGCGATACGAATACATTGCGGACTCACATCAATCACCGCAGAATCATATCTGCCGTTAGCTTCATCGCTCAGTGTCTTATCTATCGTCAGCTCAATAAGAATAAGATTCTTCGTATGTTGCGAGATGGTTATTGACGCATTTGTCATTTTCCCAATGTACTTATGAAGCTCATCAGCAGCGAATTTGAGAATCGTATTTGTCTGCAGTTTGAGACGAATATAACACAAACTCTTTCCGTTCTTGCAGAGAGTGATTTTCGGCATCGGTTATTCCTTTATGCAAGATTCAATATCCAAGCACTTTGTACGAATTCCGGAAATAGCATCTCCATTATTTGAACTTTTTCATCAGCTCCTGTTGCGATTTCTTTTTCCTTCCTGCCAGCAAGTCTGCGGACGAATTCTTCATAATTGACAATAATATCCGCACGAGAATCCGTCTGTTCAACATTGATAATATCTTTGCGCTTACTTAGCTTGAAATACTGATTGTCTATCTCAAAGACAAATTCAAAATCGCGAGATATACGCTTTATCAATACAGGCGATAATGCCGTTGTCAATTGTTCAATATTCGCATACCGTATCAGCAATTTGCAAACGCCCGATTGGCTCTTTACATCTTTATAGCGATTGAGATATTCGAATAGCTTGTCATCTTGCGGAACTCGCAGAGAAATCGTCTTATAAGGCTTAGCTTTACCCCACAAATGCCATTTCTTTGCCCATTTGACAATACTCCGCCACAATGCTAACGCTGACTCAAAATCAATATAACAAATCTCTCTTACTGAGTTTCCGCTCATTCTACTATAAGCGGTGATTTGTCCATATTTTTCTGCGACGTAAAAAGCCTCTTCATCTTCGCCCGTTATCCAATGAAACGAATTTCGCCACCATAGTTCATCTCTGACAGCAGCAAGATATCTATTGCGATTATATACTTCATAGACCTTTGCAACTCCCTCAAGGTCATTTGCTCGCTCGAACCTTCTGACTAAAATTCCTTCCTGCTTTTCAGGCAATTCAGCGATACTGTCAATAGGTACGCTAATAGATTCCATCGGCACATCAACCCAGCCAACCGATTTATAAAATCCCAATACGCCCGAGTAGATAAGCGAAATAACAGCATTATTCGCCTTCATCCACTCGATTGACTTATTCAGACACATCGCACCGAAACCACGCTTACGATAGTCAGGGTCGGTACAAACATCGCCAATACTTACCGCTTTGACAATAATATCACCGTAATAAATTTCGCACGGGTATAGCCTTATATGCGAGACGATTTTACCGTCAGCTCCCACGACAATCGAATGTTCGGGCTTAGCATTAGGGTAGTTTCTATATCTCGCCATTATCATCTCGCACGGATGATACAGCACCTTATCCACAAGCTCATAAATATTGTCGAAATCATCCTGTTTTGCAAATCGCACAATCCCATCAGTTGTTTTGTCCATATTTAGCTCCTGACATATCCATCGTCATTGACATCTATTTTTTCCGTGCGAAGCTGACGGAATAGCTTAATCAAATCCATAATTCCGCCTATCGTAAACCATATAAGAATCAATACACCACAGGTAAACATTATCCAAACATAGATATACCACCACTCAAACCAGCTTTTAACTGTCATTCCATATCGCACATTATAGATGGTAACAATTGCAAAGACCGCCAATGCTGTAAAGGCATATCCGAACAACAAAACATAAATCAACTTATCCGCAAAGGGGATTTGTTTAATCAACTGCCTAATATTCAAGTTAGATTTATCCGATTTTTCTTTTCGATGCAACAGCTCATCAAGATCAAATTTCGGATCCCGATCAATCAGCGAAACTATCACAAATGCGAGTATAGCTGCCAGCGATGTGAAAAAGGCTGCTATCGTACCGTTAAGCGGAAACCCTTCTATCGCAGTCTTGCATACCAGATAAGCAATCGATAAAATACCACCGACGATAAAAGCAGTCCACGCACCTTTGCTCGTTCCTCTCCGCCAATATAACGCACTTAAAATCACAATCCCCGCTCCGCTTGTATATATCGCACCAGTTATCGCCTGAAACATATGGATATTATCCGACTGCTTAAACAGCATACTAAAGACGATTATGAAAACCGCAACGAACAATACCGAAAATCGCAGTGCCCAAATATGTGCCTTTGGCGAGAGAGGCCTACCTCTTAACGGCACGATTACATCTTGAATCAAAATACTGCCCCACGCAAGCAGATACGTATCGTGCGTACTGATAAATGCGAATAATACAACCGCAGCGAATGCCCCTATCATTCCGACGGGCAGAATATGTCGAGCAGCTGCGGGTATTATCATTTGGCTTCGCACCTGCTCATTTGAAATATGCGAAATCGCTTTGGTTACCTGCTGAGCCTGTTGCGAAAAATCCGGATGATGCATTAAGACAAAGGCAGCTAATGGCATTAATACTAACCCCAAACTCAACCCCAATCCTTTAAATAAGCCCATCACCTTCATCATCTTTGCTTCGTGCGCATCACGTGTCGATGCGATTTGCATCGTCGCAGGCGACCACGCTACGACCAGATAAAACGAAAAGAAATATCCGGCCATAAAAAACCAGATATTAAACTCGCTTGCACCCTTAAAGTGAAACGGATTTATCAATGCCTGCCCGTTGGACACCGCTGAGTACGCCTCTACAAACTGCTGCCACGTAAACATCCTGTAAATAACAATCACAATCGCAAAGAGCATTATATTCACAAACACATTTTGAATAAAATCGGTAACGATAAGCGTTACCTGTCCGCCAGCGAAGCAAAATGCAACCGACGTACCTACTAATAAAATCATTATGGGCAGTACCGTTGGAATTGTCATACCTGCAAGGTGAAACTGCTCAGGTAAGCCACAAAAATATACGAAAAAGCCCGCTCCGACTATCGGGAATATCCCCATATTGACAATACCGGAGAGATACGCAAGCAGGCCTGCTACTATTCGAACCGACCTGCTATATCTTCGTTCGAGCAGCTCAGCGATTGTCATAACTCTCGTCTGACGAAATCGATATACCCCCCAACCTGTAACAGCTATTAAAAGCGCAATTGGAATTCCCGGCAGCATCCACCAATTCACCGCAAATCCGCCCTTGTAATACATCTGCCAAGTTGCGAGAATCGTAATCGCACCGACACTTTGCATCGCATCGGAACCGACCCCCAAATATCTGCCAACCCCTCTGCCAGCGACGAGAAAATCAGCTACACCTTTGATATATTTCTTGCAAATCAAACCAGCAAGATTCAAACCTGCAAACAATATTCCGACAATAATCCAATCGATCAGACTCATTAGTTACTCTTTGTCTAAGCAAATTCCTATATGAAACGATTTATATTTTAGAAGCATATAACCTGAAATATTGCAACCACACTTGCCAAGATATCTATGAAATAATCCATATCGGAGATGTCCATGCTCTCTCACCATTAGCTTGAGTTAGGCGACATCTATACCAGGCTTCTTTCCCATTCCATTTTTGGTCAATATAGTTGTGTTTTTCATTTTTACTGTTGCCATGGAAACAGTGGATAATCTCTTCATTTCTCAGAAGCTCGATCATATCGATTTTATCCGTACCAAACGCCTCGATTTCAATTTCAGGTTTGCCCTCAATTCTGCCTTCACTGCCGATGATCAGATCATTGACCCTCATATTAAGATAGATACGTTCACCGGTCGTGGCAATAACCCGCCTCTCCCAGAGAGCGTTCCAAAGGCAATTTCTAGTTAAATCTTCCATTAGAACCCCCATAATACCGCCGCGGTAATTGTGCCAACTGTACCCCCAGCCCGGCTGTCCACCGTGATCGTCAGTTCCACCGACAACACCCATTTTTAAACCATAGGAGAAACTGTCCGAATATGAAGATTCCGGCAAATAGATATCATAATTGGCGATATCCGGGTAAAAATAATGCTCACATGGGTAAGTTTCCGAAGATCCATGTGTAGAATAGATTTCAGCTAAACGACAAAAACGGGGATCACTGTATTCCCAGCACCCTTTTCTAATCACACAGTGAGGAATCACCATCGACTTGAATTTGAGCTTCCTGAGTTGTTTGTACAATTCATCGGGATGCACTTTATCATAACCGGAATTAATCAATGGTCCTGTATCATTCAGGTAGTAAACGTTTCTATCCTCGCCGTATTTTCTTTCGGTAAACTCATATCCCAGTAAGGTTATAAACTCACCCTCTTTATGCCACTTTTTTGTCAAATCAATAACCTTCTGCCAATTACCTTTCTGCATTGCCATAATCGTATCATGGTCAGCAAGTGCGGCAATATCCAGACCGGCAATGTTTTTTGCGTAATAATAGATATAATCAGGATCTCCCATACCGTCGGAAAGGTTACTGTGCATATGCAGGTCACCCCAGTACATCTTATATTTAGGAGTGTTCTCGGAACAGATAATCGGATTACTGGTTCCAACCGGTTTTTTATTCTTGTCCAATATACTGATCCTGTGAACCCCTGTGTGGCCAATTTTTAGATCCTTGATAGTAATATGAGAATAGTCTTCTGGACTGATGCGGAAAGGACGTAACTCGTTATTATCAATCGCCAGAAAACCTTCGAATGAGATATTTTCGCATAGGTTACCAACAGAATCGCATATGCGGACAATACCTTTGAAATTTTGGTTTCTGACCACATTAGTCGGGCAGATCAGATCAAACAATTTGGGTTTGCCAGGTATTATCCGAAAGGAAGGACAATTTTTAAGGCCGTATATAAACTCACCACCCTGCCAGGGAATTTTCACCGCGTCCTCGAAACTTCCCATCACCTTAATGACTTGTTTATCCACAGACAGACTTTGTGTTTTTATGCCGGGAGAACCGAATGATCTGTCACCTAGTGTAATTTCGACATATTCCCCTTTTTTCAGTTTGCCTTCAATAACCTTAAACTGAATGATGAAACCTTTGTTGCCAGAGATAGGCCGACTGGAAGCAAGAATCTTTGCATTTCCATTGGTTTTTACAGTGGTGTATCCGGGCGCATCAGGTACAGCAAACTGGGGAATCATCCAATCGGATGGATGGTTTATGGCAAAAGCCAGTTCTGCATTTCTCACAAATGACCTGCCAACAATGTATTTATATGTCCATGTAGCGAATTTGCCAGCCGTAATTTTTTTGCAGGAACAAACGACTTTCGCCTTACCACCTTTATCAAGTTCGGTTGGCTCCATACCTTGAGAACAGACCATTTTGTGAACATTATTTTCATCAAGTTTCCTTGTTGCAGTTAATAACCGTATAGCTTTCCGTATGGTGTTTATATTCTCACGCTCTTTAGAACAAATGACAATTATCTCCAATTCCGGTTTTTCGCAAATTCTACTGAAAATATGTTTTATGATTGATTGTGCGGCCTTCTGAGAAATTATTTTCTTCCCGCAAATGTCTGTAAGAGAAAAGGCCATGGTTTTAACCCTTTTGCCAGCACAGATATTAAATATTCTGTCAATCCTGTTTGTTATAATATCTTCTGTCAGGTTTTTGGGGCCGCCAGAATGTCTTGGTATTGGTATGTTGATAAGGACTTGTCCGTTCCTGACCGACACCTCAGATTTAAACGTTCCCTTTTCATTGATAGTATAAGCAGTTGCATCCACTAAAACAAAACGAGCTTCATAGTCGGACACCAAAACCGCAGTATTCTCGTACTTAAACTGATCAAATTTCTTTGCAACAATATCTTTCAGGTTTATCATATATCCATTACCTATAGTATTTCGATTTATTACCAGCCAGCCATTTAAGGGTGTTTCCCATAAGTAAAGGCCACTGTTTCCAGTCCCAGAAAGCCACTTGTCCAACGGGTGCCTGCCCATATACAGTACCACTTAAAGCTGCAATTTTTCCTTTTCCATATTGGTAAGTGACCAAAAACGGTTTTCCGTCACAAACCAAGACTGTTTGGGCTCCAGGTTTTGCTTGCAGGTTATGGCGATATAGGCAGATAGGCGTCTCTTTCCATGAAATACCTTCAACAATTGATGAACTTCCTTTTGGATTGATAATACCAGGTCCCTTGATTCGTTGGATGTCAAACGGGCCACCTACAACATAAGGAATAATTTCATCAATTGATTTATAATCTCCCTGGCCATAGGCATAAGGACCACCCAATATTAAAAGTCCGCCTCCCTTTCTGACAAAACTCTTCAACATCTGACCACCCCTTCCTCTTCCACCAAAGCACTGGGTGTCTATGTCAGCCATAACAATCACATCATAGTCCATCAATTCATTATAACTTTCAGGAAAATAATTTAGAGTAGACCGATCATTGGCAAGGGCAGAAAACTGGGACGTTCGCACTTCGCTCTTACCTAATACTTTAACGGCCTCACTTATCTTAAAAAATTCGTGGTATAATCCTTGAAGAATCAGGATGTGCGGATATTCGTTCTGATGCTTGACAATTTTATCAAATTCGTCATTCTCCACAGCAACAGATGCTTCTTCTTTTTCAGAGCCTAGCCGGATGTTATCTATGGTTACACTGCCTGCGGGGATTTCAATTCTTATGCCACCTATACAGACACCAACCATGGATGATGGAATTTTGTGCGTAACTGTTTGGAAATCTATCATTCTAACGATGTTATCTCCAGTAGGTTTGTAGTGAGAGCTCCATTCGTAAAGTACTTTACCATTTTCATCCAAAAATTTGTGATGAAGTAACATCGGGCCATTAATTTTTAAGTCATATTTCATAAGTGTTGTCGGTTCCAATACTACATTTACATTTTTACATTCCATCCAAGTCCATCTGCGGTTAGGGTCAGCCATATACCACCCTCCACTCCCCTTCACTCCAGCATCTGACCGCCATTCGGAAAGAACTCTGGATTTGTCGTCATTAGAGCCACCAATCCAACCCTGTGGGCCACTATTGAAATCAACAAAATAACTGTTTTTGTTTTTATCTCTATCTGCTAAAAGGAGAGAATTAGCTAATGCCAAATAGCAACAGAAAATCACACACCCTAAAAGTTTTATATGTTTTCTCATAGAACGTATTTCCTTTCCTTTTTTTATCTCAATCTATTTTATCTACTTCCCAATTAAGTCAAAAACCACTATATCCCAAAAAACTAACTCTGGCACAGTTACATCTGTTTGCTCACCAGAAACCTTGAATGGTAGAGTTGTGCCATGAGTCGTTGGTTCCGCCGTAAGTAGCCAAATATTCTTCACCCTATAACCCTTAGGTATTTTGGCAGATATTTCTACTCCCTTTTGCCGGGGTGGCGCAGTATTTGTTTCATCCTGAAATATCCTTTTACATACGGGTGGATTAATAAGATGCAAGATAAACTGTCTATGTTCTTTAGACAGTATTCTTTCATTGGCAAACTCTTTCCACCAGATATCCTTTGTACTCATCACCCTGAACATTGCCTCGGGATTTTCTAACTGCTTTATTCTGTCATCCCAGATAAAAGCGGAATAACGCGTTGTAAACTGAGCGTAATCTCCATACCGGGGCTGAAATTTCCCACCCCACCAAATATGCGCTCCAGAAGCAGGGATTAGTATCTCTGAATAAATAGCGTCTATAGGATAACATTTATCGACGTGTATTACACAGTAATATCCTCCCAATTTGCGGACACGCTTTACATCTGAAATAATAACCTTTGTGTATTCCATCCATTTATTGGGTCGATGTGGAGCATCATCTAAGAGGCTCCATGACCCTCTTAACTGCTCATTCATGATCAACCCGCCACCTTTGCAGGTTTCAGCATAATCTAAAGGTGAACTTGACCCTCCGCCAGGATGTGAATATTGTGGTCCCCAGTTATACCCGAATAGGTAGTTGGGTATTTCTTTCCAAATTTTTTCTTTTACGCGCTTGGTATTGCGTACGGTCAAGCTATCTCGAGTTTCTCCCGGCCTTATTATGCGTTGACCATCCAAATTGTACCCATCAAAAACCTTAAAGTGGCTGTCAAACCGCACTCCATCCCAGCCAAACATCTTGGCGGAACCAATAAGTTCATTGATCCCGTAGTCTACCGCCTCAAGGTTGGCCAAATTTATGTAGGCGTTTGGCCAAGAGGACCAGTGCTTTTTTCCTTGAAACCATCCTTCGTTCCAGTGATTGAGGTCACGTATGTTGAAAACATCACCATAACCCTCGAGTCTACCATGAGAGTTGAATAGTATCCATTCTGGATGGCGTCGGAGTAACTCGAAATATGGAGGCCCGGCGCCGAAACCTTTTCCATAGGTTAATACTTTAATACCATGTTTGTGAGCCTCTTTGATTATCATCTTAAGATTACTCTTGGAACTTGGGTCTGTCTCTTATACACATCTCCGA
>WFQY01000364.1 GCA_015486815.1 Phycisphaerae bacterium
GTGTATAAGAGACAGGTTGTGCAGCGCTTGCAAGAAACAACAGAGGACAAGAACAAGAAAGGGAATATATAAATTGCAGGTTACATTAAAAGACATTGCTAAGGCTGTCGGAGTTGGAGAATCCACTGTTTCTCGCGTTCTAAACAGAAGGCCTAATCCGATTAAAATTTCGGAAGCCACTATCCAAAAAATCTTTTATACGGCAAAGGAGTTAGGGTATCACCCAAACGCTGCCGCTCGTGCACTTGCAACCAGAAAAACCGGACATATAGGATTTATTCTTTCGGACAACGTTACTGACGGATTTAAAAATAACTTTTTTGCACAAGGACTTGCAGGGGTTGAGCAGACATGTAGGGAACGTGGCTACGGACTTAACATAAGCTTGTATAATCTTTCTAATGTAGATTCTTTCGTATTTCCTAAAAAGGTATGCGAACGAAGTGTCGATGGATTAGTGCTTATAGGCTATATAGAAGCAGCGGTGGTTCATCGATTCAAGGAATTCGGAATTCCTTGTATCGCTATCAATCAGAATGTTGAAATCGCCGGACTCATTCCTACGGTTGCCAGCGATGTTGTAGATGGACGTTATCAGGCAATTCGATATGCCGCTAAACTCGGACATCGACGTTTTCTTTATGATGCGGGTTTTCATCCTTATTTGCAAGAGGTAGGAAAACTCATAGTTAATCATGCAAAGATATCACCTGAAACATCTCACTGTCATATCGAGATTTTGGATATTCCTGAAAAGCGAAGCGATTACAGCACAGCAAGACCGATTTTGGATTATTGGTTTAGCTTACCAGAGGCGGAACGGCCAACGGTAATCATTGCTACCGATCAGACGCTCTTTGCATTGTTGAAAGAGATGGATAAGCACGGGCTGAAATGTCCCGAAGATATTAGCTTGATAAGCAGTTGCGATTCGAACTTGTGCGAATTGTCCAGACCGGCATTGACAGCTGTAGATATGAATTTGGAGCAATTGGGCAGAGCTGCTGCTAATATCCTCATTGATTGTCTGGAATCGGGAGAAGAATTGACAATAGAACATTCTAAAAATGATTTTCCATGCGAATTGATCATCAGGGAATCGTGTATGGCACCAAGAAATGTTTAAACGGTTAATTCAATGGCTCTAATATTCGCCATTATTGGACATTATGATATTAAGTGTGTTGGTCTTTGGGATTGTATCGGTTAGTGCGTTGCTAACCAATAGTGTGTTAACTTTTTATAAAGGAAAGGAAGGTACTATGAAAAGGCTAATTTTAACAGTGTGTGTTTCGTTGGTAGTTTTGTTCTGTGGGGTTGATGCTATGGCAAATTTTTATGAGAATTTCGATTCTTATGCCGATGGCAACCTCGACGCGGTCAGCGGTGGTACGTGGGTTCAAGCTGGTGGTGCACCAAATTATCCGCTGAAGGTTAAGACCCTTGGCGCTAGCAAGGTGGCTTCGCAGTATCCCGTGAATGACTATCGTGGCGCGGATTTTTTGCACTATGCCCCGGCCAGTAATATCGGTATGCCTAACGGCGGTGCCGATTATACTGTCGCCGTTGATATTGACATTGATGGTAATTCCTACGGTGGTATCACGGATGACGGAAGTTTCGGAGTCGTCGGAAGATTGCAGGATAACTCAACCTATGTCTATGCCTATATCCTTGTCGATCTGCCTTCGAACGGTGCAGATACCGCTGACCTGTGGATTCAGCGAAACGGAGCAAGCGTATGGTGGACTGGTGGTGTATCCGTAAGCTATCTAAACAATAACCTTGGTCATATCGCAATGACGATGACCGGAGAGAATGTGCACGTAGAAGCAAACTGGGGTACGTCGTATTCCAAAACGGATGATTTTACCGTGAGCGGGAATCTGCTCAATGCCGGTCCGGCAGGTATTAATGCGCGTGATTATCACGGTAACAACTATTACGTTATGGGAAATTTTGACAACTTTAGTGTCGTTCCCGAACCGGCAACCTTGTCGCTGGTTTTGGGTGGTTTGGCTGGGCTGCTACGCAGAAAGTAGGAACTATCCGAGAACGGATTTGAAGATGAGATTTACTCCCTCCGCGTGTCAGCGGGGGGGTAAATCTCGTCAATCGAAACGATTGTAAACAAATGAGAGGAACAATGTGATGTCAAACGGGAAATCGAGTGGGTTTACACTCATAGAATTATTGGTTGTGGTAGCGATTATCGCTGTATTAGTTGCGATATTGCTTCCAGCTTTGAACAATGCCCGTCAGCAGGCACAAATGGTTGTTTGCTCCTCACAGCTAAAGCAATTGGGAATGGGATGGATTTATTACGCCGACGATAATGACGGGACATTTCCGATAGGTTTGAGCTGGACGAGATATGAATATTGGTGGATGTATAACAAGGGAATTGGCAGATATATGCCAACGCCAACAATTTCCGGTAATGGCGCACCACCCGACAAGCAGCCAGATATAAACAGTGTCTATAAAGGCTGGTGGTGTCCGAAGCATCCGGAAGCTGTGGGGAAAACTATTGTCGGATATCAATTCAACACGTTTATCGGATTTGAACGATGGACTCGGAGATCAAAAATTTCCTTCCCATTAAAAACGCCTCTGTTATTTTGCTACTGGGATATAACTCGTCCCGACTTGCCGTTGGGAAATTATTTCAGTTGCCCTTCATATAATGAAATGCATTACCTTGCGTGGCATTTTATGTACGGTGCGAGCAATGTGCACGGAAACGGAACGAATTTTCTTTTGGCTGACGGGCATGTAGAAAGAGTTGCTCCACACCCGAGTCGTTTTGATTATCAGGACATCTTTTATTGGCGGCCGTAAAAAATGAATTGATTATCTGAATTGGTTATTTGAATTGATTGTCTATGGGAGAATTTGGCGTGTTGAGATATGTTTTGATTGTCCTGCTGTTTACGTGGAATGTATGTTTGTCCGGTGCATCGGCTGCGCTATCGCAAGGCATTGTTCGTCTTTGGCCTCGTGGGCAAAAGTGTTACCTTTGCGCTAAAATGTCAATGCCGATTTGGCCTGAACTTCCCAAAAGCGCACTTTCTTTATCCAAGCCTTTGATTTTATCTATTAGGATGCCTGAGGGATTTAGAATTGAAGCATTCGGGACCTCTAAAAACTTTGCGTTACATCCTAAGCCGCTTATAGTGCCAACCAAAATGGAATATTCACTCGAAGATAAAACTATTGTTTACAAAATTCATTTACCTGTCCCGCCAAAATCTGGTTGCGTAAGAGCTGCTTTGTTGGTAAATCCCGGGGATAATCCCGTAGGAGAATATCCTATAGGTTTGGAACTTAAGACAGAAGACGGACAAAACCTCTGGCAGGAATCCAAGGCGATAATAAAAGTACTGCCGAAGTTGATAAGGAATTCTCCCCGACGACTTCAAATAGCTGTTTGCGATTATGCCGGTTATAAAAATGTGAAATTTCGACGTGCCATTGCCGATGCGGTCTTCGCCAGTGGAATCAATACTATATGGAATATGAGTTACTATGACAAACCCGATACAATTGCGCAACAGCTTCAACCTAAAGGCATAAAAGCCGCTTGGGTCTGGGTCTGGCATAAGTATTATGCACCAATAACAGAAAAATATCCTCAAGCCTACGAGCTAAATTCAGCGGGAAAACCCAAACCGAATTCACTTTGTTATACGTGGTGTATAAACAATCGCCAAAAGGTGATTCAGCTGTTAGCCGAAATGATTCGAAAGAAAAATACACCTAAAAAATATGATATCATTGTCAATGATAATGAAGAGAGGGCTATTTCTCGTGACCACAAAAAAGTTTTTGGCGATCTGTTTACCCCTTCGACATTGAAAGAATTCAAAAAGCAAACGGGAATTCCTCTTAATACCAAACTATCCCCTGAAATTATTGTTAAAGATTATGCTGACCAATGGGTGAATTTCAGATGTTGGCAGAGCACACAAATGGCTTCGATACTTTCCGATGCGGTTAAACTTGCTGATCCCGAACTACGATATGGTTATTATAGCGGCTATGAATATGCCGGAAGATTTACTGGATTTTCTCGCGAGACCTATGCGACCGACTGGAAATTGCTTGCTAAATCGGGATTGGATTTTGGTAGTGCCGGATATTATGGCAGCATACATGATATTGCTTCGACCGCTAAAGCTTTGGGAGATATTCCTTTTATTCCGGCAGAGATGTTTGTAGAAAATTTCCTCGATCAAAAACGGTCTATGCCCTCGCCTGAAAAATTTGCTTTTCGATTGATGCGTTCAGCGATATATGGCGGTGGACAAGGTGGGGTGATGGTCTGGTATCTTCAAGTGCTTGATGCTGCGGGGTTTTATGCAATTGGAACCGTATCGCGAGTACTTTCGGATATAGAAGATTTCCTGATTGATGGCACGCGCTGTGATAGCGATCTTATTCTTCCTCCGCGAGTCGACCGCAATTCAGTGTTTGCATATAAGCTCGATGCAAGACGAATGGTAATCATTTTCAATAATAGCGGCAAAAAGAAAAAATACTCACTCAGATGGAAAACCCCCATACCAAAACCCGATACGGTTGAGATCGTCTCCCGTAAACATCTCGGCAATACCTCAGTTCTGCCGGTAAACCTCAATCCATTCAGTTTTGAAGTCTTTATCACATTATCAGAGGGAAATTGATTCTTTCTCTATTTGTTGCTATTTTTGAAACAAAAGATTTTTCCTTGACGTGTGTGCGGAAAATATATATACTTATGTGTCTTGATTTTACCTGCTCCGGTTGGGCGTGTCAGTATTAGGCTGATAGTGGGCTCCGGTGTACGCGGCACTGAGTTCAAGCCTCAGGAGAGGACATCATATGACCGCGACTTACCAACGCTGTCAGGTAAAATATAAAGGGCTATAGCAATTTTTGTTTGATTGGCAACATACAACCTACAACCCGGTGGTGTAATTGGTAACACAGCAGGTTTTGGTCCTGCCATTCCAGGTTCAAATCCTGGCCGGGTTGGTTTTATTGTGTATGTTTTAATTCGAATGCAGAGAAAACAATATGAAAAGATTTAAACCGCAATCACTTAAAAAACCTACCGTTGCCATCATATTGGCAGCTGGCAGAAGTACGAGGATGATTACGGATAAGCCCAAAGTCCTTCACGAGGTATCCGGTAGGCCTATGTTGGCGTTCGTAATCGATGCCTGCAGAAATGTCGGTATCGAAAATTTGTATATTGTGGTTGGCTATGGCAAAGATCAGGTAATAGAAGAATTCAAGGATGTACCGAATATAACGTGGGTATATCAAGCGGAGCAAAAAGGAACAGGCCACGCTGTTTTATGCTGCCGAGAACATTTGGATGATTTTGACGGCAACTGTGTGGTATTGTGTGGCGATGGTCCGTTAGTCAGGACTGAGACACTTAAAGAGCTTATCGATAAGCACAATCAGGAGCATTCATACGCAACGCTCGCCACTGCTATACTTGAAGATCCGACAGGCTACGGTAGGATAATACGAGATGCCTATGGCAACCTGCAGGGTATCGTCGAGCAGTCGGATTGCTCACCACGTCAGCGAGCTATCAAAGAAGTCAACCCGAGCTACTATTGTTTTGATATGCAGACATTATTCTGGGCGTTGGATCAAATCAAACCCGACAATGTCAAAAAGGAATATTATCTGACCGATGCCCTGCATATTATCATTCAAAGCGGAAAGAAAGCGATTGCCATTACCGCTGTTCCGCCCGAAGATGTGCTGAGCATTAACTCTCGACATCAGTTGGCTCAGGTCAGTAAGGTAATGCAGACCAGAGTTCAGCAAGAGCTAATGAGCAAGGGCGTAACAATCGTCGATCCGTCAAACACGTGGGTAGATGCTCGCGCACAAATCGGAAAAGACACAATAATCCATCCGTTTACGTATATTCACGGCAATGTTAAAATAGGCAAAAATTGCAGCATAGGTCCTTTCGCCTATCTACGAGATGGTACGGTGTTAGATAATGACGTTGTGTTAGGTGTATTTATCGAAGTCAAGAATTCTCATTTCGGTACCGGTACAAGGGCAAGACACCATAGCTATATAGGCGATGCTCATATCGGTAAAGATGTCAATATAGGTGCTGGCACTATCTTCGCCAATTATGACGGAAAGGAAATTCATAACTCAAAGGTAGGAGACAAAACATTTGTAGGCTCAGGGTCGATTTTGATTGCACCGATAACGGTAGAGCCCAATGCTCATATTTCTCCCGGCTCGGTGGTTGACTCGAACGGCTTTAAAAGTTTAAACGATAACCACATCGAAAATACAGAGAAAGCGCAGTCAGATGAATAAGTTAAAATTATTTTCCGGAAGTTCGAATATTCCGCTTAGCAAAAAGATAGCTAACTATCTTGGAACGGAGCTTGCGCAGGGTAAGGTGATGACTTTTCCCGATGGTGAAATTCTGGTAAAGGTCGATGAAGATGTCAGAGGTTGCGATGTCTTCGTTATTCAGAGTACGTGTCATCCGGTAAACGTCTATTTGGTGGAGCTTTTGATTTACATAGATTGCTTAAGGCGTGCGTCAGCTGCGAGAATAACCGCTGTTCTGCCATACTTCGGATATGCACGACAAGACAGGAAAGACGAAGGGCGAGTGCCTATAACTGCGAAGCTGGTTGCGAATTTGATAAGTACAGCCGGTGCTGACCGTGTGCTTACGGTGGATCTACACGCAGCTCAGATACAGGGCTTTTTTGATATTCCTGTCGATCATCTGATGGCTGAGCCTGTAATCTCAAGCTATCTTCAGCGGGTACATCTGGCGGAGGATATGGTGCTTGTTTCACCCGATGTCGGAAACGTCAAACGTGCGAGAAGATATGCGGAACGATTCAATGTCGAGCTTGCGATTATCGACAAAAGACGATTGAGCGGCTCAGATACCGTTATCGAGCATATTATCGGTAACGTCGAAGGAAAAAATGTTTTAATGGTAGATGATTTGATTGCAACCGCAGGTACGGTATGCAATGCAGCTTTTTTATGCAAGGAAAAAGGCGCAAAATCGATAAGAATCGCGGCGACGCATCCTATACTTTGCGGACCCGCTATAGAACGATTGGTAGAGGCGCCTATTGAAAATATAATTTTAACGGATACAATACCTCTTTCCCAAAAAGCACAAGAGGAACTTGATAATGTAACGGTTTTGACGATGGCGGAACTTTTGGGAGAAGCTATCAGACGAATACATCGTAACGAATCGGTAAGCAGTTTATTTTTAACAGGATAATTTGGAGGAAGGTTTTATGTCAAAGGCCAGTCCAATAAAGGCCCGTATAAGAGAAAAATCAGGCACAAAGTCGGCAAAAAGAGAGCGAAAAGACGGCTATATACCAGCGGTGGTTTATGGCCATAATCAGGAAAACCTGATGGTCTCGGTGCCAGCGTCGGAATTCGAATCCTTGCTGAAGCACGGCGTCCATTTGCTCGAATTACAGATGAATGGAAAAAGCGAAACAGTGCTGATAAAAGATGTGCAATATGACCATTTGGGCACTAACTTGATACACATTGACTTTTCGCGTGTCAATCTCAACGAGCGTGTACCGATAAACGTACCGGTTGTACTACGCGGTACTCCCGCTGGTGTCCAAGCAGGTGGAATGCTGCAACAGCTTCAGATGGAGCTTGAAGTAGAATGTCTTGTTACCGATATTCCCGAGCAGCTTAAGGTCAATGTGAATTCTCTCGAAATAGGACAATCGATTCACGCTAAAGACGTCGAGCTGCCCGAAGGAGCGGTATTGATAACCGACCCCGATGTAGTCATAGCTCAGGTTACAGAGCTGACGGAAGAAGCTGAAGAACAAGCTGAAGAAGAATTGCCCGAATCCGCTGAGCCTGAGGTTATCGGCAAGGGCAAGGAAGCTGAGGAAGACCAGCAGGAAGAACAATCGTAGAGTTAAAATTGAGTATCTA
>WFQY01000365.1 GCA_015486815.1 Phycisphaerae bacterium
ACTTCACGCCAGTTGATTTTTTCAAGCATTACCCGATCGTCTTTGATTTGTTTATCATTCATTTGTCTGCTCCTTAAAATGAAGACAATACAGACGTCTCTTAAGTCAGTGTTTCCGAAATTATCTGTAATATTGTAACATCAATTATTGCGATTATAAAGCATCAAATCTCTATATAAAAGATGATAAGGCCGACTGCCAACGCGTAGTGATGGTTTCAAGCGAATTATTTTCGATAGCTAACTGCTTCGCTGCTTCGGAATATTTGCTATAATCGTAAAAACTATCAATGATCGAAAGTGCTTTTTTGCCATAATCGCAAAAATTTCCCGGCTCGATAAGCCAGCCTGTTTTGCCGTTTTTCACTAAATCGCTCAAATCGCCAACATCGCTGACAACAGGCACCGCTCCTGCTACCATCGCCTCCGCTAGCGCAATCGAAAGGCTTTCCGAACGTGAAGTAAGAATAAAAACCTTGCTCTGCGAGAGTATCGTTTCGACATTTTCGATATGTCCTGCGAATTCAACGTTAGCTTGAATATTCAATGCCCTTGCGCTCTGCTTGAGTTTTCCGAGCAAAGGTCCATCGCCAACGATAACTGCACGCAGATCGGGTTTGCTCTTAACGAGTTCAGCGATAACATATAAAACGTGTTCGGGCTGTTTGATAGGAACGAGCCTACCAACAAAAGCAATGTCGTATTTTCGCTCATCGAAGCTAACATCATTTGCAAATCGTTTTACGTCGATACTTCCCTGTATTATATGAACATTTTGCATTTGCAGGTTTTCGGTAAGGTAATTTTTCGTTTTACTCCCGCGAACGATGATAGCGTCGAAATATCCGCAGAGTTTTATCATAACGGGCTTTGCGATGTCGCTCAGAAAGTTAGGCTCGGGAATGAGTGAGCTTTCGGTAGCTAATCCGGCACCAACGATTTCGAGCCTGCCAGCTGTCATCTGATAGATGCAATGAGCGTTTGAAATTTTGGCAGCGATTAGTGCGGACAGGGCAGCGGGAAAAAAATGATAGCCCATAATTACATCGGGACGAAGTGTTATCGCATAAACGATGGTACAAATCGAACGTGCGGGCGATCTGCCTATCAAAAATCTCAGCCAATAGGGAACAGTCAAAGGAATGATTTTCGGATGTTCGATTATCTGTCCGTCAAGCAGCGACAAGATTTTTTTTACATTGTCCGCCTGAGTCAAAGGTGCAAGATGAGAATTCGCCCAGTTTTTACTATCTACCCTGCCGGTAAGCATAACGGTAAGCTCGGATTTTTCGGAGGAATGTTTTCGTCTGCGTACCATCGCAACAAGCAGATAGCTGATAGCGTATATGATGATAGCTGACGTGCCGACAGCTATTCCGATGATTTTGCGAGTTGTCGGTTGGTCTTTATACATCGGGAAATTCCAACTTATTCCATTCGACAGCAATAAGCGTTTTATTGCCGTTATTTTTCGTATATGTTTTTGTCGGCAGAGCTTCGCCCGTTGTCAGTTTGACTTCAGTTTGCTCGATATTGCCTGCAATGGAAAATGTGATACCCTGCAATTCGCAATATTCGGGCATTCGCACACCTGCGATCGGATCGTCGATCGAGTCGATAGTTATCGTCAATTTATTGTTTTGCAGTTGTGTATTGAATATTAGCTGATCTCGTGTGCTGACGTATCGCAGGAGTTTTGCCGGCGTGGTAACCAACAGCTCGTTGCGATGATAGTAATCCGCAAGTAATTCGAAGGCATTTATTATTTGTGGCGTAACAGCTGACTTATAGCTGCCGATTTTCCCGAGATGCGTATAAAGAATACCGATAGCTTTGCGCCTAATCAAAGTATCGAGCATATTTTTGGTGATTACCTGATCGATCTGATATGCGGTGTCAGCGGAGCTTACACCTGCCCAATGGGGATTAAAGCGAATAAATTCATAGGCATTACGATTGTCGCGAAGCGTAATTTTCCTGATTAGCTGATTGTGTTTATGCATAGCATATTTTTTGTTTCCCAACGTAGCGAGCAGTCTTTTCGTCTTTTCTTTTATAATTGTCCTTGCCGATGTTAGCGGATAACTGCGATTGAAAATGCCGGCGTAGTCGAGCGGAACATCTTGGCCTATGACGCTCGTAACTCTACCACGCCAAAGATATTTTACACCGATAGCGGACGTAAGGTCGAAATGATATGTTTCCGACGTCGGAATATCGCCCGTACCTGCGGTAATATCTCTGCCGAGATTTGTAGGTACTTTTCGATGGTCGCTCCAAACGGCAAGCTGACAGTTATGCTTGTTTAACTCGTTTATGGTATGTTCGATTTGTTTTCGTGTTGTTGTAAGCTCGCCAAAAGAATGAATCGTATCGACATATCCGCTGCGAATTAATATGCGGATGATTTCGCGTTCTTTGCCGCTGACGTTCCGATATGAAAAGGAACCTTCGGGCATATCAAAATAGATGGAATTTGCAAATTCAAGGTTTAGTCCCTTAGTGCTAGCGGTTGGCTTATCGCTTGCGATAAATTTTATGAGTTCGAGATAATGATTAAAGTCGGGTGTCTCGTCGAGGTCGGAGCTTATCGCGAGCATCGCTTTATACGGAGCTGGTATGCGTTCGATTTGTGCTTTACTTTGCGATATTGTCATTTTTGTTTTTTGTCTGTAATTTTGCATCGACAAATTCAAGGGCATTGCGAATCAGTGTTATATCTTCTTTTGAAAATTTTCTGAGAGAATCTTTTGGCAGAGCGTTGTTGAGTTCAAGGGCGTCGAGAAGATGTTTTCGCGTGCGAATAATCAATTGGCGTGGTGGATTAGGCATTTCACGAATATGGGCGTAATATGTGAGAGCTGTATCTTTAGCGAGCGTTCTTGACATCGGAGCGATTTTCCTTGCTTGCTCGAAAAGTTGTTCCGCACGAATAAAGTAAACGTACCTATTCGCAGGCTCGAGCTTTGCAAGGATAAGCCAGCACTGTGCCTGCTGGGCATAGAATTTCCAGAGTATATTTGCACGTTTGCAAGCAAGGGCGTACCAGTTGGCAGCTTGGCGGATAAGTCCGACGGGATTAACGGAGTTAGCAGGGGCAACGGGGGCGGGGTTTGAGCGTGCGAGTACGAGTTCGCGTTTGCCTGCTTGAGCCGGGAAATGTGCGTCATAGGTATATCGATTTGTCAGCTTTACAAATGTTTGATACGGGCGGTCATATTCAAGCGATGATGCTGTGGTAATCTCTTGAGCTTGATTAACAGCGGATTCCGCCAATACCGCTGGCGTAAGCAGATAATATGAATACCCGACAATTAGTATCAAAAACACGATAGCGGTGCAAACAGTCGCTAATTTGCGAGACGTTTTGCTTATGTTCAGCCCGAAGGCGGACAAAGTCAAACCAGCTATAAAGAAGAATAGAATTTGCGTTGATGGCTCGAATAGAGAAAAGTTTGTCAGATTGCCAAGTATGAAGGCAAGAAGGGCAGCAACCAGAAATAATTTCGTAGCGGTTGACGGCGGAGCGGTGTCGATTTGCTCGATTTTATCGGTGTCGAAACAGCAGATAATAAAGGTAAAAGCGAATGCGAAGATATAAGGCAGCCATTCCGCCAAGAGATAAATAAAGCCAGGCAGATTAGTCTGATTGAATACGAATACGACAGTAAACATTGCAAATGTAATAATCAGCATAGCTGCGGTAGCGGACGGTGAATTGTCCGAAGGCTGCGCTTGCAAATTATTTTCGCGAGGGGATTTTGCAAGATGCGCAATCTGATAGAAAAGCGTAAAGATAAACAAAAGCAAACCTATTCCGCCTATTATGCCGAGTTCGGTAAATCCCTGCACAATGAAATTATGAGGCGATGATACTTCTTCCTGAGCCTGCGGAAGTTTGTATTTCAGATAGTAGTAACCGAAGTTAGCGGACCCGACACCTGCTAGGTAATGGTCTTTGAACATCGCATACGATGCCTGCCAATACTGCCAGCGGTATGCAAGAGAGAGTGTGGGCAGGGTGTGTTTCTTTATGCCGTAACCAACAACAGCAGCAGTGGCGGTGGCGATGAGTATAAGAAATATGATAACGGATAAACGAAAGTGGCGGATAAGAAAATTTCTCATACGCCAAATCACTGCGATGATGAGTATCGAAAGTATGCATGCGAGTATAGCGGATTTACTCATCGTGAGAATCATAGCGGAGAAGATAAATCCGCTGATTAAAATTGCAGATATAAGCCAAAGGCCTGCGAACTGTTTTCCTGCGATTTTATCGCGAATACGTTTGGCAACCATAGCTAAACTTACGAGAAACACAACGGTAAGATAAGCTCCGCCGAGATTACCGTGAAAGAAGAATCCGCCATTGTCTCTGCTTTTCAGCCGAGCTTCGAAGAGTTTAACTTCGGGAGAATCGAGAGACTTTCCCTGCTGAGCCCAGAATGTCTGCCGTGTTTTAAGATAGTGCTGCCAAGTCTGGTCAATTTCGTATAGCTCGCGAATCCACGTCTTAAGGGCGAATGTCGTACCGAGACTTACAAGCACGATAATTGCAAGATTGATTTTCCAAGTAGCGTCGGTGAGCTTGAACGTTGTCAACATAACGATTAGCCCTATAATCAGCCCGCTTCCGGAATAAAAAGCGACAGATTTATCCGATGCGCAAAACGAAGAAATGATAATGCCCGCTATCAGAATCGCTATTGGTATTTGTAAAATCGGTGCGAAATTATTTTTGATTTTTATTCTGCTTAGCAGAAAAGTAAAGGCAGCGATTATGAGAATTATCAGCCCGATGATACAGGCGTAGGTT
Organism: Phycisphaerae bacterium; assembly: GCA_015486815.1. Taxonomy (GTDB): domain Bacteria; phylum Planctomycetota; class Phycisphaerae; order JAAYCJ01; family JAAYCJ01; genus S014-18. The sequence goes on from WFQY01000365.1 coordinate 4,819, forward strand.
AAATC
>WFQY01000366.1 GCA_015486815.1 Phycisphaerae bacterium
AATTATATCGTCATTGTCGGTACCGCTGGCTAAGTATAATTTAATTCCTCGCTGATGTAGCTGACTTAGAAATTCATCAGCACCTTTTACAAGATAATCGCTTCGGTCGAGTTGACCTTTGTTTAGCTTTTCTATTCGCTTTTCTACCATCTCCATCAATGCTTGATTATAGATATTTTTATAGCCCATCGGGTCTAAAATTTTATCCCGCCCGACGAGCCCGAATTGCTTTACCATCTCGACCAGAGCCTGCATCTGAACGATTGTCTCTATGCCCGTCGATTGGTCAATATATTCACGAACGCGATTTACAATACGATGATATAATTCTTCCGGCGCTTCGTCATATTTATCGCCAAGGATAGCCCGTATCATCACGGGTTCCATAATATCTTCCCAGCCTTGCCGGAGCGTGGAAATAGTACCATCGTTATCAAAAATGATATGCTCTATGCCGGCGAGTTCGATATCAGAGCTTACGATTTCGATTTCGGTATCGGGCAGATATTTAGCTTTGCGTATATCCTCCGCAAGCTCGGGACGATAAACGTAATCACACTGCTGAGCTAACGAGATTATCTCATCGGGGTTTGCAGTACCGGTTTGTCTGATTTTCCGAACGACAATAGCAGCAGCGTAGTTGCCAATCTCGATTGCCTCATCGAGCGAAGCGCCCGCCGATAATGATGACGTAATAGCGGAAGCGCTCGTATCGCCCGCACCGACTGGGTCTGTCTGACCGACAATCAAAATCCCGGGAATCTGACATATTTCCTTACCATCGTATGCGATTATACCCCTGTCCGACCGAGTTATAATAACATCACGATTTGTCTTGCTGAAAATCTGTTCTGCATATTCCGTCAATTCCTCGACGCCTATCGCTTGATTTACCTCACGCTGTTGCTGACAGACTCTCGCAGCTTCTACCGCATTAAGCTTGCATATCATACCCGTATATCTATCAGCTATATCTCTTGCGTCGAGCAGAATAATCTTATCGTTGAATTGATTGATAATTTCCTGCAATCGCGAGATGAAATATTCGCTGTGAATGCCCTGCTTGAGCTGTTGATTGATTATCAGGCCGTCAAGGTCTGGCATTGCGGCTTTCAGCGAATCGATGAGTTTATCGCCCGTGTCTTCGGAGATTACGTTATATCTTCCGAAATCGATTCGTTCTTGCTCGTCGAGGTCGATATAAGGTTTCGCATATACGGAAGTATCCCAGCGGTTGTTTTGAACAATCATCCCGCCAATATCCGCGTTGAGATTTTTCAGTAGTCTTTGCATTTCTCTGCCGAACAAATCATCGCCAATAACGCCAAAACTTTTTATCGCCTTTACTCCGATAGCACAAAGATTGCTGACGAGATTTCCCGCACCGCCCAAACTGTAATTTTGCTTGACTACCGGATGTGTCGGTTTGCCTGTTTCTACCGATAGTTCGACGTTGGTCTCGTCCATAAGCCAATAAGCGTCGATACAAAAGTCTCCTACAACGCCGATACTGACCGTAGAGATTTTATCCAGAATTTGTTTTAATCGTTCGATTTGCATTATGAGCCAGCCTCACAATAATTTGATGATTTCCTGATATAATTTGGGGATAGTGATTTTCTGATTGCCCTGAACATAAAATCCCTCACCGTTGAATGCTTGCGGTATGCGTGTAACGACGCTTTTATGGTCGCGGAAATAATATTCGCCCGAGCTTTCATCGGTCATTGCCGCTGGCTTATAGTCTTTCAGGTCGAAGTCAGCGGTTATCAGGCCATAAGGAGTTTTACCGATATTGCCAGCCATCGAAACTGCTTTCAGCAGCACCTCAGGCCCCGTAACAGCAGAGCCGATATTCAAAGCTACTCCGCCACCTGCCAGCTTGGTTACTTCATTTGTATAGATGAGAAAATCCCTACCGGAACATCCGCCTTTACTTTCGCCATCGAAATTCGGATGCTGGTCAATCACATCGGTGCCGATGCCAGCGTGAACGGTAAGCGGCACATTGTGCTCGTAGCAATTTGCAATAACGGATATATAGCGATGCTTGAAAGTCAATTCCGCTGCAATAATTTTTTCTATCTGTTTGCGAAAATCATCATCGCACATACACCGCCCGAGTGCCTCGCCATAGCCGAGCTCACATTTATTTCCCTCCGCAAGAATCGCATTGATGTATCCTAACTCGGTCGCCATTCCGAATTTACCTTCAGGCAGCGCATTAGGGACATATTCACTCGTTTGGCCGATAAGCGACAATTCGAAATCGTGAATAGTACCCGCAGCATTCGTCGCTACAAGCGTGATAATATCCCTTTTGATAAGGTCTATCACTATTGGCCCGAGTCCGTTTTTTATCAGATGTGCACCTGTAAGCCAGATTACCGGTTTACCCGATTTTCGAGCGGAGATGATTTTTTCCGCAAGTTTGGCTATCGATTCGCTTTGGTCGGTCGAATATTCCTTTTGTAGAATTTCATCGGGTTTGACAAGGTCTTCGAGCTTTACTTTGTTGGTACGCTGTGCTACCGGATAGGTCTTTATCTTTGACGAATCGAAAATTTTGTATCTGCCGCTGTAATTCATATCTTCGATTATTCCATCATTCCATTATGTTCTTTTTGAATAATGTGCGTTCGAGTGATTTTATATATCCCGTCCAGTTCGAATCGGGATCGGTCTGTTGAGATTTTTCGATTTGTGTTCTTACCTGCTCGACTTTAGCATCCAAATTGTCTATGTAGTGCAAAATAATAGCTTCTGCGGTTTTAGGCAGTACGGGTGAGCCGAATTCGTGCTCACCGTGATGCGAAAGAATTATATGCTGAAGCATTTGCATAAGTTCTTGCGGAAACACCCCGCCCGTCTCGTCCTGAACATTTCGTGCCTTTTGCTCTACCATTATCGCACCGATAACCAGATGGCCGATAAGCTGACCTTCGTCGCTATACTTAAAAGCGATGTCATATTCCAATTCCTGCGTTTTACCGATATCGTGCAGAAAAGTACCCGCGAGCAGTAAATCCATATTAACCTGCGGATATTTAGGTCCTATTACCAGAGCAAGCTCAAGCAGATTAAGCGTATGCTCGAGCAGTCCGCCGAGATACGAATGATGCATATTGACAGCTGCCGGCGCTCGCTTGAACTTTTCCATCAGGTCTTTGTCGGAGAGAAATTCCTTTATCAAAAACAGTAGATTGCGATTTTTGATTTTACGGAGTATTTCGAGCATCCGCTTGAACATCTCATCGATGTCTTTTTCAGTATGTGGTAGAAAATCTTCGATATTGACTTCGTCGGGCGATACCGGGCGAATGCCTTCGATTATAAATTGCAGCGACCCCTTGTAATTTTCCGTTCTGCCCTTTACGCGAACAAATCCTTTTTGGTCGAGTTCCTTGTAAATCTGTTCGGAAGCCTGCCACATTCTCGCTGGTACCTGCCCTGTCTTATCCGCAAGTACTGCGTGGATATATAATGCACCGTTTGTCGTGCTTCTCAAGTCTTTCTGTGCCAGACAGTAAATTTCATCTTCGATGAACTCGCCAGGCGTCAGTTCGTTTATAAATCTTTTTCCCATTGCATCCTTTCGTAACAAAAACCACTCACAGTATAAAACTATCGAGACGATGTTTCAATTGCTAATCATCTTGTTCAATCTTTCCGCTGCCTGATATGCCTGTCGTACAAATTCCTCTTTGCTCATCGGTTGCAATTTGTTCATATTGGGATAGCTTAATTCCAGATTTATCGGTTTCTTATAATTTGCCAATTTCAGGAAATTCGCAATATCATCCCAGTCAGCTGTACCGGTAAACGGAATCCAATGATTGTCAGCATAGCCATTGTTGTCGTGAATGTGTGTTGCGTATAATCTCTCCGCAAGCTGATTTCGCAGTACGGTTTTCTCTTTACGCTGTTGGTCGGTTTCCATAGGTGCTTTGTCATTATGATGACCACTATCATAACAAAAGCCCAAAAATTCTTTTGGACGGTTCATAATAACGGGGATAAGTAAATCAGCATAATTCATATAGCTGTTTTCCAAAGCGAGTTTGATATTGTATTTGGATGCGAATTCTTCAAGCTCATCGAGTGATTTATTCAAAGCCGATATTTGAGCATCTAATTCATCCTTTGGTTGATGTACCACAGGCCCGTGCATTACGACGCAATCACCACCGAGCTTGTATGTAAATTCTATTCGATTCTTGACAAGCTCGACACCAGCTCGACGATAGGTCTCATTTGTCGAAAACCAGCATTTTTCACCACTGCCCGAAGCTGTGCCGTGAGTATCTAAAAGTTTGAGATTATTTTTCGACAATAACTCGCCTATCGCCTCGATTTCCGGGTCGGTATAGATAAAATCATCATTCCAGTGATGACACCAATGGATGTGAGTAAAGCCAGCTATGGATGCCAGCTCCAGAGCCTCTTTCGCAAGTCCCGCGCTTTCGTCAAAATCCGTCGTTAATGATAGTTCCGATTTGCTCATAGTATATCTCCGTAAGAAAATCTGCATTATACAACTGAGCTTGCTACGGAGAAATACTTTTTCCTTTTATGTGTGCGGTAGAGGTGTATGTCGTATTTGTACTTAGCGAAAAATAGTTTGTCATTGACGCTCGTCAAATTGACTTTGTTCTGACATTCACCGACGGCATGCTTTGCACTTGAGAATGTCAGAATAAGTAAATTTGGATTAAAACAGTGATTTTATATTGATTTGAGACATTCTAATATTCTTAAGAATGTTAGAATGTCAATTGCGCAATATGGGTGAAAAAAGCAATATTTAACCGTTTTGGGATTTTTAGGATTTTGGACAGACGAGTTGCTATGTCGCTTCGATACATCTGCCAACGGCATCTACCGAAGGCATCCCGTTGGGACCTTCGGGACAGTCGGGATACTCAGCGATCGGGGTTTTCGTGCGTTGAGTAGTCCCGCCCCTTTAGGGGCAGGACGTATCGAAACGCGCAGACAGGTACAAAGCTACTTACTTTTATAAGGCGCACCCGTGCGATAAAAGGACTTGTACCGCTTTCAGCCCATATCATTTATACCATTGCTCTGGCAGAATATCCCTTTCAGCCTCCAAGAGCTCTTCCATAATCTTCTTTCCGTCGGAAATCGAATTGATAATCGGGTCGGTCATAAAAGCACGCAACAAGATATCTCTGTCGCATTCGACAGCTGCCTGTGCGGTTAGCTCGTGCGTATCGAGTACTTGATTTTGTAAAGCGAGAACTCCTCGTGGAAATTCACCGAAAGGCTGAGGACGAGGCCCGTGAATATCAACGTCGCATCGCAGCTCTAAAAAGGCATCATCGGACATATTAGTAACAGCTCCGCGATTGGGCGAGTTGATATAAAATGATTTACCCAATCCCGTCCACATCGACTCGATTATATCTGTAGCGTGGTCGGAGCAGCCTGTCTCGATGAATTCGGAAATCGGCTTTTTGCCAGCAGCATATTCCTCGTTTTCCGCCCAGCGATTAGCCATCTGTTTTGCTCGTTCATCAGCGTCGAAAACCATAATCGGCTCGGGCTCATCGGGCAAAACTCCCTTTCCTTGCCAAAACGGAACATATTCTTTGGTATGAGAAATAGCTGTCGGATATGCACCATAAATATCCATAAGCATAAGCGCATACCTTGCGTTGTATTTCGCTTTCGCATCACTTCTGCCTTCATAATCGCTTTTGTTTGCATAGAGTTTATCTTCTTCGTCAACTGTCCTAATTAGCTTTTCACGCCAAACAGGCAACATATTTTTCCCGTCGTAATTGAATCTTACCATCCACGTACAATGGTTTACTCCGCCAACGGCAAGGTCGAGTTTCGCTTCCACCTCGGGTGGAATTGTTTTAGCGTCTTCGGGCAATATGCCAACCTCCTTAAGCACGCTAAGACGATAGTGTGGCTCGTGATGACCATCGCATAGTGCAAAGCTCTTTACGTTGCTATATCGCATAAGTGCGATACCCAAAACCGATGTCGGATTGACAAAATTTATTACCCATGCATTCGGTGCGAGTTCTTCCACATCTTTTGCGACCGCTAATGCTACCGGAATTTCCCTAAGCGCGCGAAATATTCCGCCTGGTCCTATCGTATCGCCCGAACACATCCGCACGCCATACTTTTCGGAAATTTTGCAATCAATGCCTCTGTAATGCGTGTTCCGATAAGAGAATGTAAGGACGACAAAATCACTATCCTTTATTACCTCGCGTCTATCGGTTGAGCCGATAAGCTTTACCTCTGCGTTAGTAGCGTCGAAAGTTTTGCGTGCGAGTGCCATCATCGTCTTCAGTACCGCCGGGTTGGTATCGACCAGCGCCAGCGTACCATTGCGGAGATATTCGCTCGTAGCTAAATGCCAGATAACAGGCCTGCCGAAAAAGTAACTGCCCGCGCCGATAACGGTAATTTTCGGTTTTGACATAATCAGTAAATCCTTTCCTGTAATACGCTATTGCGATTTTAATTATAGATATGTAAAATATCACTTTGAGCTGCTATATAAAATGGAAAATTTGGCTAAAAATATGGAAAATATTCGCAATGAAAGTATCTCCACCATTTCAGGTACGAACCTGCGGAATGATTAATAACGAACCGTATCATTCAACACCCGGAACAAGGGACAATGACGTTATGCTTACGGTGTTTCTTTCAGGCAGGGGTAGCTATACAAACAAAGCCGGTCGAATAGCGATAACAGGGGGGATGGTCGGGCTGGTGGAACCTATCGATGCGGGAATATTGGTTTCGGACGTAGTTGAACCTTATACTCATTATTATTGTCGATTTAACGGTGGATATGCAAAATTTCTTGCAAGAGAAATCGTCAAGCGCGAGGGCAAGCGTTTTTTCCCCATCGAGTATATATTGCAATTAGCTGACATTCTCAGACAGATGGGCAGCATCGCCAGAGATCGGTTGCCCGATAAGATGTCTCAGCCTGAGATTTTACTTGCGAGGGCATTGGTACTGATAAGCGGAGCTGACCAACAAGAGGGTTCTTCCGAGCTTACATTGTTTGCGATTGAGCATTACCTTCAAACTCATATCACTGAGCCAACCTATCTCGATGAGATAGCTGACTATTTTAATGTCTCGAAATCCACTCTTTGCCGACGAGTGCGTCAGCTTACCGGCAAAACCGTATGTCAGTTGAGTGAGGAGATGAAAATCGAGTGGGCGAAGATACTGCTTGGGACGAAAAATTCATCAGAAAACATAGCGGAGATTGCCCGACGAGTAGGATATAAAGATGCATTATATTTTTCGAAGGTATTCAAAAAGCACATAGGCGTCTCTCCTAAAAATTGGCGAAGAGGGAAAGACGAAGAGAGAAGAGCGAAGAGGGGAAACATAGGCGGTTAGCAGTAGGATGTAGGGGCAGACCTGCGTGTCTGCCCAAGAGTTAGGGCGAACATATAGGTTCGCCCCTACGAGAGTTATTCGACATTTTTCATTCAACATTCATCATTCATCATTTTATACTTGTCGTTTTTGTTTTTGCGAGTTTTGCTTTTTCATCGTCAGGGGCGAGTTCGATAACCGACTGCCAAGCCAAACTTGCTTGCGAATGTAATCCTATATTCTCCAACGCTTGTGCCATAGCGGACATTGCGTCAATATTTTGGCCGTTGCTCTCGAGCGATTTCTGAAAATGCTCAATTGCTAATTGATATTGCGACTGATTGGCATAAACGAGTCCGAGCTGATAATGGACATCGCTATAGGAAGGTTCTAAAATTACCGCACGTTCGAGATATTGCCTTGCTTGTTCGTGCTGACCAAGCTCTTTCAGTACGAGTCCGAGCTTTACAAGGGCTTTGACATAATCGGGATTGATTTCGACAGCCTGCTGAAAGTAGTGAGCAGCTTGCTGAAGTTTGCCCTGTGCCTTTAAAAGCAATCCGAGTCTGTAATTCCAGTCGGCACGTTCGGGATGAGTCTCGATTGCCTGTGCGAATCGCTCGGTCTGAATATTTATCAGCTGATTTGCTATTTGACGATTGTCAGCATGTTCCGTGAGATAGTCTCGCGCTTCGTCAGCAGCAGAAGCTTTAAGCTCCAATCTCGCTACTTCCGCAAAGAGCATCGAGCTGTTGGGTTCGATAGCACCAGCGAGATCAACCGTTTCGTCTGCGCGAGCATCTTGACCTAAGTGATACTGTGCAATAGCTAACCCTACATAAGCGTTGAGTAGCCTATCGTTTATTTCTATCGCTTGACTGAAACACTTGGCAGCTTCCGTGTATCTCGCTTTTTGGATATGATATGTTCCTAATTTTATCATCGCTTCGAGATAGCCCGGATGTATTTCGAGCGTTTTTCGGAAGTGTTGTAACGCCAATTCGTCTTTGCCGACTTTAGCATATAATTCCGCAAGCTGAAGATGTATATCGGGAAATTCGCCCTGCTTTTCGAGCGACTCGTTCAGAAGCTCGATAGCTTGATAGTACTGATGAGCCTTTATATATGCGTTTACCGTTTCGTTTTCCATCGTCCAGTTGTCAGGCTCGATAGTAAGCGCTATCTGATATTCAGCTGATGCTTCACGAGCCTTTCCTGCATTTAGCAAGATACCTGCGAGAATCAATCGCGAATCGATATCTTCAGGGTCGATTTTGCAGAGTTGACGATAATGCTCAGCTGATTGTTCGATTTGTCCTTGTTTGAATTTGATAGCAGCTAATCGTTGATGTGCATTATAGAGATTGTCCGCAATTTCAAGCGAACAGTTGTAATAATATTCCGCCTGTTGAATGTTGTATGCTGTTTCGTATAAAAAACCGATAGCAAAATATACGCTAGCATCTGCGTCGCGATTTTCGCTGACATAATCCTCCAGTACTTTACGTGCCGATTTACGCCGGCCAAGCCTCTCGAGAATACACGCGAGAATATATCGCGCCTCGGGCATATCCGGTGCAATCTCGCAAAGCCGTTCAGCGTAATTTAGCCCCTGTTCGAACAGACTATTGCGATAGCAAGAAACCGCTGCCTTTATCAACAATTCCGGTGCATCGGGACGTTCGGTAAGAAGAATTTTTATTTTTGAAGGATCGCTGTGATATTTGATAAGGTCTTTTCCGAATATCGACCATAAACTTCCGACCAACCCTTTGCCTAATATTTCCATCAATTGAGCCATAAAAGTTTCCTCTCCTCGTTTATGCTAACAGTGATTGCAAAGCCTCTTTTGCCGGTGCATAATTTTCGTTTATATCAAGAGCTTTATGATAATGCTCTTTCGCTTGAATTAGCTGTCCTTCTTTGCGATACAAATCGCCGAGCATATAATGCACATCCGCATAGTTGGCGCCATTTGCAATCGCCGACTTCAATCTGTCGATTGCTTGTGCATTTCGATTGGTTTGGCTATAAAGTTTCGCAAGCTGAATTGTAGCGTTTATATATTTCGGATTTATCTTTAATGCCTGCTGTGTTTGTTCGATAGCGTTTTCGACTTTTCCGAGCCTCTCATAGACACAGCTACAATGATAATGCAGGTCGGCATATTCGGGATGATGCTCCAACGCACGTAACAATATTCGCAGAATATCGGAAAAGATTTCTTCATCTATAGCCGACCGTGGCAGCTCCAGAAAAGCGGTAACAAATTCGGGTTCCGCCATAATAAGATTAGCAAGTTCATCGAGCGCATAATTTTCCGATATGCAATCATAATCGTCGATAGGGTTAAGTTTAATATTAGCTTGCAGGCCAAACCGCTGAGCCTGCTGAGCTGACAGTATCAAGTGCGTCAATATCCAATTATTGGACGGATCGATATTATGTGCTTGCTGAAGATGATATATCGCTTCAGGTAGATGCGACATACTTGCGTGAGCTAAACCGAGCTTCCAATGAGCGTCGAGACTTTCAGGTCGAAGTCTGACAGCTTTTGTCAGATATTGTATCGCTTCAGCGGGTCTGTCCTGAGCGGCAAGGATTATACCAAGATAGTAATTTATCTCGAAATTCGACGGATACGCGGGAATAAGCTCGTCTGTTAAAATTTCGATAGCTTCTTGTGTCTTGCCAGACAGATAACAGCTCGCTGCTTGTTTGAACAGGTTAGCTGCTTGTGAGTTGCCAAACTCGTCAAACGATTCGTTTTCTTGTTTTTGTTGTTCAAGAATGGAGTTGGCGAGAAAGATTATCAGACCCGATGAGCAGGGAATACTTTTCAGCGATTTTTGCAGAGCTTGCAGGGCAGAGGTGTAATTTCCCTGAGTTATCATCTGCTCTGCGTGTTTATGCCAGCTTCGCGAGTGATAAAATTTTATCAATTTCGATTGCAGCGAGACGTTGTCAACGGAATTGAGCAGTTTATCAAACAATATACCAGCTTGCGGATATTGTTTAGTCCGATATAATCCCATCGCATCTTTATATAATGCGTGAGCGAGAGGTGCATCAATTGTTGACGCTGATTTTTCCGCTTTATTTGATTTTTTTTCTTTCACGGCACTACTCCTGCAGATGGTTTTCCTTAATCAACATCGGCAAGAATAGTGGTGCGGATAAGTTATCAATCGAGCTTCATCGAAAGCAGGAATTCCGCATTGGTCTTGATTTTTTCAAGCCGCGAGCGTAGCAACTCGACCGCTTCGACCACATTCATATCGCTTAGTACACGACGCAGACGATATACAAGCTCAAGCTCTCGTTTATCGAGCAGGAGTTCCTCTTTTCTCGTACCGCTGGCAGGAATATTGATAGCAGGCCAAACGCGCCTTTCGACAAGACGACGGTCGAGGTGAAGCTCCATATTGCCCGTGCCTTTGAACTCCTCGAAAATAACCTCATCCATCTTCGAGCCGGTATCGATAAGAGCTGTTGCAATTATAGTAAGTGAACCGCCTTCTTCTATATTTCGTGCGGCTCCGAAGAATTTCTTAGGTTTCTGCAAAGCATTTGCATCAACACCACCGGTAAGAATCTTTCCCGAATGAGGCACTTCGGTATTGTACGCTCGTGCGAGACGTGTAATCGAATCGAGCAGAATTACGACATCCTTGCCATATTCCACCAGCCTTTTTGCCTTTTCGATAACCATCTCAGCGACCTGTACGTGTCTCGAAGCAGGCTCATCGAAAGTTGAGCTTATTACCTCCGCCTTCGTTGCCCGCTCCATCTCGGTAACTTCCTCAGGCCTTTCGTCTATAAGCAGAATAATCAGATATATATCGGGATGATTAGCTGATATTGCATTCGCAATCTTTTGCAGCAGAACGGTTTTTCCCGTTCGCGGAGGAGCTACTATCAAACCACGCTGACCCATACCGATAGGAGTGACCAAATCGACTATACGCATATTAACTTCTTCCGGAGTCGTTTCGAGTATGATTCTTCTATCCGGATGTAAAGGAGTAAGGTCTTCGAATACCACTTTTTCGGTCAGCCCTTCCGGGTCTTCGTAATTGATAGCTTCTACCCTCAGCAGGGCGAAATATTTTTCCGACTCCTTTGGCGGACGAATTTGACCAGCTACAATGCAGCCTGTTCGCAGGCCGAACCTCCGTATTTGGCTTGGAGAGACGTAAATATCATCGGGACCTGGCAGATAATTATAATCGGGACTCCTGAGAAATCCGAAACCATCGGGAAGTATCTCAAGCACACCTTCACCATACATCAAGCCATTTTTCTGTATGCGCTCTTTGAGTATTTTGAATATCAAATCCTGCTTTTTCAGGCCGGTATAATCAATCAATCCTTCTCTACGTGCTATTTCGTGAAGTTCGGTTACTGTCATCTTCTGCAGGTCGGAAAGTTTTATTTCCTGATTAACTTCGTCTTTTTTTGAAGTGCTCGTAGATTTGGATGTTTCCTGCGGTGTCTTTTCCTCCTGTGGCTCTTCCTCAGCTACCGCTACTGCGAAGCTCTGTTCCTGTAGCTCTTCCGTAACAGCGGGAGTTTCCTCCGCCTGTTTTTTCTTCGTAGTCCTTCGTTTTCTCGTTGTTGTGGTTTTTGCCATCGTAACGCTCCCATTTAAATATTCTTACAACAAATTCTTAACTTGCTTACAATTAAACCCAATATATATGTGATTTATCGGTCTTTCCTTTATCCGAAATCTCATATTGAACACACTGGATTTACAATAAATTGTGGTCCTGCGACGCTGATTAAGCATAGGCTTGTTCAGCAATCTGCCGAGGATATGAATCGGGAAAAGATTTTCTCCACTTGACGCTTACACTCATCAACGGTGGAATTATTATATACTATAACATCGGCAATTGAGCGTTTCAAGTAATTTGGAAATAAGAATTTTTCTCGCCGGTAAATTTCCTGCTCTGTCCAACCGCGTGATTCCCTGACTCGCTCACTTCGTATTTTGAAATCACTATCTACAAATATAATCAAATCACACAAATGCTTCAAGGATGATTCTATCAAAAGCGGAACATCAATAATTATAGCTTTATGCCTATTTTCCGAGCGATATTGCTGAATAAGGTAATTTTGTTTTTCTATGACCCGCGGATGAATATAGCTTTCGAGAATCCTTTTCT
>WFQY01000367.1 GCA_015486815.1 Phycisphaerae bacterium
GATTTATCCTTCCGATAGGATTTATTATACATACAAGGTTACGGTTATGGAAAACAAAGATAACGCGAAAAATGATTTTGCAGGCAAATGTATTCACTTTGTCGGGATAGGCGGCTGCGGTATGCGTGCGCTCGCATCTGCATTGCTGAAATTCGGCGCAAAGGTAACAGGTAGTGATGCTGTCGATTCCGCATATCTAAAAGCGTTAATCCAACAGGGTGCGGATTGCTGGGTAGGACACAATCCCGATAAGCTGCCCGAGAATATCGATTATGCGGTAATATCCGCTGCTATCGACCAAACCAACGCTGAACTCGTCAAACTGAAGGAGCGGAACTGCACGATTCTCAAATATGCACAAATGCTCGGGCTACTTATGGATACTTGCGAGGGAATCGCAATAAGCGGAACCCATGGCAAGACGACAACTACCGCAATGACCGCTTATATTCTAAAAGAAGCGGGGTTTGATCCGAGCTTCGTCGTAGGTGCAAACGTAGATCAGCTTTCCGGCGCGAGTGCTGTTGGTGCAAGTAAATATTTCATCGCGGAAGCCTGCGAATATGACCGCTCATTTCTCAATCTTCATCCGCAGATAGGGGTAATATTAAATATCGAAGAAGACCATCTCGATTATTATAAGGACATAGAAGAAATCATCGAGGCATTTGCAACATTTGCTTCTCAAATCCGCGACGGTGGTAAGCTGATAGTCAATGGCCAAGACACCAATGTTGCTAAATGTCTCAATTCATCCGTCCAGACAGAAACTTTCGGACTGAATGCCAGCTGTAATTGGCGGGCGGAAAATATCAAGCTAATCAACGGTGTATATGAATTCGATGTTTGTTATAATGAAGGATTTTTGGGCAGAGCTGCTTTGCAGATACCAGGCCGGCATAACATTTATAATGCATTGGCAGCTATCGCTTGTGCCTATTCCGTTGGCGTAGAAACGGAGAAGATATTTTCCGCCCTTACGCGTTTTCAAGGTGCATTCAGACGGCTTACACTCAAGGGCAGTGCCGCTCAGATTACAGTTCTTGACGATTACGCACATCACCCGACGGAAATACAAGCATCTTTGCTCGCTGCCCGCGAAAGGTATAATCCCAAACGCCTATGGTGTGTATTTCAGCCACACCAACATAGCAGAACGAGATTTCTATTAGATGATTTTGCAAAAAGTTTTTCATCAGCTGACATCGTTGTCGTTCCCGATATATACTTTGTTCGCGATAGTCAAGCGGAGCGTCAACTGATAAATTCGGGCGATTTGGTCGCTAAAATTTCCCAACAGGGAGGAACAGCTTGCTATTTACCTCGATTCGATCAGATATTACAATACTTAAAATCGCAGATCGAACCGGGAGATCTGATAATTACTATGGGTGCAGGCGATATATGGAAGGTTGCAGATGAACTTATTCACTGGCTTGGAAGAAATAGTAACTGAAAACGAACCGTTGGCAAAATATACATGGTTTGGCATAGGCGGGCCTGCTGAGTTTTTCGTCAAACCGAAAAATGAAGATCAGCTGCAAACGGTTATTACCCGTTGCAACGAAAATAACGTTCCCTGGCGGATAATAGGTCAGGGTGCAAATTTGCTGATAAGCGATAAGGGTATAAAAGGAGCGGTAATCAAACTCGACGAGCAAAGTTTTGGTAAGATGGAATTCAACAACCATAGTGTAACGGTAAGAGCTGCCTGCCCGCTTGGTGCGGTGATGAGAGAGTCGGTCAAAGAAGGGATGAGCGGACTTGAAGACCTCGTCGGAATTCCCGGCACGGTAGGCGGAGCGGTCAAAAATAACGCTGGCAGTAAATTTGCGGACATCGGAACAATTACCGCTAATGTAAGGGTAATAGACAATAACGGTACCATTTACACGAGAGAAAAACCGGATTTGAATTTCGAATATCGAAAAAGCAACATCGCTGACCAGATAATAACGCAAGTAACCTTTGAACTCGTTCCGGACGACCCAAATAGGTTACTTACCCGAATGAAGGAAACATTCATCATCAAGAAAAACTCTCAGCCGCTCTCTTCGCGGTCAGCCGGCTGCATTTTCAAAAATCCGCCCGGTGAAAAGCCCGCTGGTATGCTGATCGATCGTGCCTGTCTGAAAGGCAAGCAAATAGGTGGTGCTATGGTTTCAGACCGACACGCAAACTTCATCGTTAATCGTGGCGGAGCTACCTTTGACGATGTTCGCAAACTAATCGACGTTATCCGCCAAACTGTCTATGACAAATTTGGTGTCGAGCTTGAACTCGAACTCGAAATATGGGAATAAACCGCAGAATCAGCTTCTACGGAAAATTCCGATACCAATGCCGGACAATATCAGCATCAGCGTTATTGGCTCGGGCACCAAATTAGGGTCGCCGAGATAAACATTGTCAAGATAGAGTTTCTCTCCGCCAGCGGTATTCGCTGTCAAAATACTTAAGCGCTTGATATGATCCTTATTACGATACATACCAAGCGTTCTTTCAACGGAATTACTACCATACTTTACGGTAATTTGATATGTGCTGCTGTAAACCGTTCCATATTGCGATGGGCCTGTGCCTATAAGCACATCTACCTGCGTCCAGGTGCTTCTGTCGATATTATCTGCGACGTCAACGGTTGAGCTGCCATCCGTCGCTTTTACCTTGTTGCCATCACCGAGAATAACTTCCAAAAACCAATACGAAGATGTCCCGTTATCGAGTCTGAGGATAAACGTATCACCCTTGTCTTCGTCCAATTTGAAGTAAACTCTGAACAGGGTATCCTCAAACTGCATCTCACCGGGCTTTTGTATATAGGGTCTATAATCGCTCGTACTATCCTGTATCAGCAGCGATTTGAAACTATTATAGCCCGTCGTATCAGTTACTCCCGCCGTTGACCCGCCCAACGACCAGCCCGATGGCATACTACCGGCAGCTGTGCTTTCAAAATTTTCGTTGATAGCAATTGTACCAGCCTTAGCCACTAACCCAGGCAACACAACCAAACTTACCACTACAACCCACAACAACATTCGTCTTCTGTTTTGCATCTTTTGTCTCCTTTCTCTTAAAAAGACATTTACACATAGACTTCTGCAAAATGCAAATCCGTAGGGGCGGACCTGCGTGTCCGCCCTAATTTTGGGCAGACACATAGGTCTGCCCCTACATGTCAATCAGGATTTTTGCATTTTGCACATTCCTATTATTTTTTCTGTTGATATTTTTGCAAAGCTGACGTCGTTGACTTTTCCATCTGGCTGATAAAACTCTTTGTAAGCAATCTGCTAACTCTCGGCACATACAATGGTTTGTCCGCCTCGCTAATTCGTTTAGCTTCATTGACCATCGATTCGGCAAGTTTCAGAGAGTTCAGCAATACCTTATCAGCAATATGCCGTTTTGCCGGCGTAGCATAAGCTAACATAATAGCTTCCCATATCTTGTAAACAGGATAGCCATAAACGCCGAGCAAATTTTCGACAACAAATCGTCTCGCACCTTCTTCATTCACGCAATATGCCTGCGGATACCACGAATACAACCCAC
>WFQY01000368.1 GCA_015486815.1 Phycisphaerae bacterium
ATCTTACTCCCTGTGTGTTTCTTCCGATCGGGCGAATCTTTTTCAAGCCGAAACGGATTACAATTCCCTTTGCTGTTATCAGCATCAACTCATCTTCATCGCGAACAGCTTTGACCGCTACCACTTTTCCATTCCGTTCGGTAGTTTTGATATTGATTATTCCCTTGCCACCACGCGATTGAATACGATATTCATCTATAGGCGTACGCTTACCATATCCGTTTTCGCAAACAGTAAGAATCGTCCCGCCAGGCTCAACGACAGCCATATCTACCACCTGATCGCCCTTGCTCAACGTAATACCCTTTACACCTCTTGCCGAACGTCCCATCGGGCGAACATCTTTTTCATTGAATCGGATAGACATCCCGTTTCGCGTTCCGAGAATGATATTATCATTCCCATTGGTAAGCGCAGCCCCAATAAGTTCATCATCGGGATCGATCTTTATCGCGATTATTCCGTTAGCTCGCGGATGCGAATAAGCTCCGAGCGCGGTCTTTTTGATAATCCCGTTTCGTGTCGCCATCACAACGAATTTATCCGCAAATGTACGCACCGCCAATACGGAATTTATATGCTCGTCGCTGGCAAGTTTAAGAAGATTTACAATCGCTCTTCCTTTGCTCGTTCGAGACATCGACGGAATATCATATACCCTAAGCCAATATACCTTACCCCGCGTAGTAAATATCAACAAATAATCATGCGTACTCGCGATGAACAGATGCTCAAGCCAATCGCCTTCTTTACTATCCGAGCCTCTCACACCACGACCGCCACGACCCTGCGCTCGGAAGGTCGCCAACGGAAGACGCTTGATATAACCTTCGTGTGTCAGAGTAACCGCAACTTCTTCTTCCGCGATAAGCTCTTCTATCTTATAGCTTCTCGCTTCCTCATCGGTAATCTGAGTTCTGCGATCTTCTCCATACTTTTCCTTAAGCTCATATAAATCTTCGCGAATAATGTCAGCTACAAGCGTTTCATCGTTAAGAATAGCTTCGTAGCCTTCTATCTGATCGACAAGTTTACAATATTCACCTGCGAGCTTTTCGAGTTCCAACCCCGTTAGCCGTTGAAGCTGCATCGCGAGAATCGCTTCTGCCTGTGGCTGAGTTAGAAATTGCTCCGATTCGGTTTTTTCTTTGACAAACTTTTCGGGCAACAGCTTTTTCAAAGTAGCCTGCTCGGACAATCTGAGTGGCTTTTCCATAAGACGTTGTTTTGCAGTTGCAGGGTCGGGACTATTACGAATTATCTGTATAATTTCATCAATATCCGCAACAGCTAACAGCAATCCTTCGACAATATGTGCCCGTTGACGGGCTTTTCGTAACAAATGCGCAGTACGCCTACGAATAACAATCCTACGATGCGACAGATACGCTTCCAATAGCTCCTTAAGATTCAAAGTGCGAGGCCTGCGATCGACCAGAGCGATATTTATCATCGAAATACTGGTCTGCAAAGGCGTAAATTTGTAAAGCTGATTTATAACAAGGTCAGCGTTGGCATCGCGCTTAAGCTCAATTACCACACGCATACCCTTACGGTCAGATTCGTCTCGCACGTCAGAAATATCGGAAATAGTTCCATGCTTGACGCAGTCTGCTATTCGTTCGACTATCGTAGTTTTTAGAATCTGATAAGGAATTTCATCGACAACGATAAGCGCCTTTCCGCCGCGAGCCTGCTCGGTGTGTAGCTTAGCGCGAACGATTATATTACTTCTTCCCGTTTTGTAGCCGGCGTATAAACCCTTCTTTCCACAGATAATACCACCCGTCGGAAAATCAGGTCCCTTTATAATTTCACATAGTTCATCAATCGTTGTTTCCGGATTATCGATTAGCTTAATCAACCCGTCGCAAATCTCGTTGAGATTGTGAGGCAGAATATTCGTTGCCATTCCGACAGCAATTCCCGTTGATCCATTCACCAGCAGATTCGGAAATTTCGCAGGAAGCACGGTAGGCTCTTGCAGCGTTTCATCATAATTCGGCTGAAAGTCAACGGTTTCGTATTGTATGTCTTCCATCATCTCCATCGCAGGGGCAGCCAATCGAGCTTCCGTATATCGCATAGCTGCCGGCGGATCACCGTCAATACTGCCGAAGTTTCCCTGACCATCAACAAGAATATGCCGCATATTAAAAGGCTGAGCCATTCGTACCAGTGTCGGATATATCGCACTATCGCCGTGCGGATGATATTTCTTCATCGTCTCTCCGACGATACCTGCACATTTGGTAGTTTTCGATCTCGGCCCAAGATTCAGATCGCGCATCGCAACGAGAATCCTGCGCTGCGATGGTTTCAATCCGTCTCGAACGTCAGGCAACGCACGAGACATTATCACGCTCATTGCGTAAGTCAGATACGACTCGCGCATTTCCTCTTCTAATAATAGGTCTCCCGTATCAGGATTTGTTGTCTGCTCTGTCATAGAATATTAGCTTCCTTACTCATTAAAATATTAAAAACCATATTCTACCAAACTATGGATTGATATTCCATAGCGAAGGTAATTTTCGATATTGAAATTGTGTGAAAAATCGCTGGTTCGGTGAGATTAATCTATATTGAGTTTATCGTGCAGATAATCGAGGACTTTCTCCGCTGATATCCGTTCCTGAGCCATACTATCTCTGTCGCGTACGGTTACCGTTCCGTCTTCCGCCGTTTGACCGTCAACGGTAAAGCAGAAAGGCGTACCCGCTTCATCCTGCCGACGATAGCGCCTTCCTATCGCACCTCTGTCATCGTAAAATACATTATACCGTTTGCGGACGGTATCAAATATATTCTTCGCCCGCTCAGGCATACCGTCGCGATTGACAAGTGGAAAGATGGCAGCTTTCAGCGGGGCGATGCGCGGATGAAATCTCAAAACCACACGTTTATCATTTCGCACCTGCTCCTCGCTATACGCTTCGCACAGAAAAGCTAAAGCTGCGCGGTCCACGCCCGCTGACGGCTCGATCACATAAGGAATATACCGCTCGCGCTTTTCGTCATCGAAATAGGTAAGATCTTTTTTGCTATATTCCATATGATTCTTCAGATCGTAATCGGTACGATTGGCAATACCTTCGAGCTCTGATGTCCCGAACGGAAAGTCATATTCGACATCGCTGCAGGCAGCTGCATAATGTGCAAGCTCCTCCTTTTCATGTTCCCGAAGATGCAGATGGTCTTTTGAAAGTCCCAGATCGAGATACCATTGATATCGCATATCACGCCAATATTCGTAAAACTCCGGTGCTTGCGAGGGATGAACGAAATATTCTATTTCCATCTGCTCGAATTCACGCGAACGAAATGTAAAATTGCGCGGATTAATTTCATTGCGAAAAGATTTACCTATCTGAGCGATGCCGAACGGAATCTTCTGCCGAGAAGTAGCCAGTACATTTGCGAAATTCAGAAATATCCCTTGTGCCGTTTCAGGCCTAAGATATGCCAATGAACTTGCCTCTTCCAACGCACCGACATAAGTCTTGAACATCATATTAAACTGCCGTGCTTCGGTAAGATTATCTTTGCAATCGCATACCATTTTCTCTTTATGTTTCGGGCAGGGCGTTGTATCTATTTCATCTGCCCTAAACCGACCGCCACACTCTTTGCAATCGACCATCGGGTCGGTAAATCCTTTAACATGTCCGGACGCTTCCCAAACTCTGCTATTTAATATGATGGCACTATCGATACCTACCATATCTATTCGAGCGGTAACCATATCGTTCCACCACGCTTCTTTTATATTCTTTTTAAGTTCCACACCAAGCGGACCATAGTCCCAGAACCCGTTGAGTCCGCCATAGATTTCACTACTCGGAAATATAAATCCTCTGCGTTTGCAAAGGCTTACGAGTTTATCCATTGCTTCGTTTGTCATTCTTTCATTCACCATCACTTTTCTCCGCAGGTACTCAAGGCTAAATGCTAAAAGCTAAGGACTAAAAGCTAATACCTTACATACCAATATATTGCATCTCAGTCAAGTGCATTTACCACACCCACCAATCCGAAACAATGCAAATTTTATTCGCACTCATATCAGTATAGCGATTATAATACCTTTGATACTTTGATGATACTCCGATATATGATACTCCGATACAGGGAAATCCGAATATACTATGAGCGAAAATCAGAACCAAACCGACAAAACGGATTTGATGGATATATGGTCGAGACCCGGACAGTGGGCACGTCAGCGGGCGTATATCTTTCTCATAATAAATCTGTGCGTATATGCAGCGTTGAATGTACTACTTTATTGGATACATCAAGCGAAATTCTTCGACTTTTCGCTGGCAAGCTATACCGTTACCTATCATCGGACGATAATGGATATTCTGGTGTTCCCCATCAGCATAAGCGAAGCACCTGTACTAATACCCATATTAGGAATGATAATGGCGGTGATAATAGCGATACCGGTGTTGGTATCTCAGCTTTATGGTTTTCGTTTTTCGCTGATGTTTATAGCGTGTATTTTATTGTTGGCACACCTGCCCGTGTTAAGTTTATTTATGTTAGCCTGTAGCTTCATAGCTGCCGCCAGCAAACACAAACTGCCATTTAAATTCGGAGTGGCTCTGTTGAGTTTATTGCCCATCGCATTATACTTTTATGTTGCCACACGCGGTGCCAATATGCTCGAGCTTCGACCTATCGACCCTACCCTGCTCTATGCACCATGGATATTTGCATTTTTAGCTGCTGCTGTTATCGCTGGCAGTGTACTTACAGTCGCTGCTCTTATCAAATATCGCCCGGGCGGAATATTAATCAGTATGATTCCCTTTTTCGTCATTCCCGTAATACTGTTCGACCGTTATATAGGCGCCGATCTGCTTGAATTTCGAGTTCTTGCGCATCGATTTATTCCCGGAAAGAGTATGATCTTTACACCCGTCGATATATCGGGAAGAGTTTTCGAATCTACCCTCAAGCAGTGGCGACGATATAAGATACGAAATCTTCAAACAATCGTTGATATAGCACGCTTCGAATTTCCCTTCGCTGCACATCAGCTGCTCCAGAAAGACCAATTGCAGGCAATCAATGCTTGTAAAATATTTCTGCGAAAATATCCGCAAAGTCAGTATGTCCCCAATGCTATGTATATTCTCGGGCTTGCGAAGGATATGAGATTTGATTATTCCGTACTCGACAAAAAATGGATGGTCGAATATCATACCGACTTCGTCTGCAAGCACAGCAGAAAAGTTTGGCTTGAGCTTGCGAACAAATATCCCGACAGCATCTATGCTCAGCCGGCACGATTGAGATTGGCGATATTAGCTGTCAGAGACGAAAATATAAAATGGGCGAAGGCTCTTTTGGATGAACTACTGAGATACGACAAACTTTTCAGAAACAAAACCACTACCATGCCCACAAGGGAGATTACATCGTTCCGTCAAATATTTGAGAAGCCTCGACAAGTGGATATTCCTCAGCTGAATATGTCCGACATTGTTAACCGTGCGAGAATGCTTCTGGAGCTGATAGAAAACAACGCCGACGACCCGCAATTCCACGCTAAACCGTTGGCGGAGATGATGAAGCTCGATCCGACACATCCGAAATATCGCGACCATCTTTTAGCCCTCGCCATTAAATATTCCAGCTCAAAACTGCACGACAATCTGCTTGTCGAATACGCCCTTCAAGAGCGAGATCCGATGGAACGAAAAGCACTGCTAATGC
Source organism: Phycisphaerae bacterium (assembly GCA_015486815.1). Classification (GTDB taxonomy): domain Bacteria; phylum Planctomycetota; class Phycisphaerae; order JAAYCJ01; family JAAYCJ01; genus S014-18. Next base: position 5,728 of record WFQY01000368.1, read on the forward strand.
GATATGTCAATCTGTTTAAATCCACCGATGCAGGTGCACGCACACTGCTCGAACTTGCCAAACTCGAGCAGGCTCTCGGGCTGGTAAATATGGACAGAAATTCATACGAGAAGGCCAAACAACATTATGAAATGCTGATCAAACTATATCCGAAATCCGTCTTTACCGACCTTGCAAAGAAAAATTTGGATCATCTGAAAAAAATGACTCAAATAATATACGAGTAAATTTGAGATGCAACGCAAAATTGATATAATAGCTATTAGTCCTTAGCTATTAGCTAACAGCTAAGGGCTAAAGACTAAAGACTTATTTTAACCGGAGAATATATGGTACATATATTGACTTTCGATCCTATATATAAAGAGCGTATATGG
>WFQY01000369.1 GCA_015486815.1 Phycisphaerae bacterium
TAATAAAATCGCCCTTTTTTCCATATACACGGGTCGAATACGATATAAGGCAGATTACGTTTGATGGGAATAACCGCTCGTTTGACGACTTTCCGCCAATTCAATAGAAGCGGGTCGTCGGAAACCGCGACCATATTTCCGACACCATAACCGTGATACATTGCAATAACACGGTTATCTTCGACCAGCGTAGTACCGGAATAGCAGCATTCCTCCGGCGAAGGATAAATAGCATAGGGAAGATCTTTCCAGTGTATCAAATCATCACTGACTGCATGTCCCCAATGGATACGCTTGTCCTCAGATGGGAAGCCCTGATAGAACAGATGCCATCTACCCTTCCAATAGCAAAGGCCATTCGGATCGTTCATCGTGCCCTCTGGGCTTACAAAATGATATATAGGCCGATACTTGTCCTTTGCATATCGTTTGTGGGATTTGATAAATCTGCGAATCAAAGGGTTGGACTGTAATTCCCGCAACTGCTCTTCAATCTTATCGGCAAATACAAACTGAGGTACTTTTGATTCGGGATACGTTTTAACCTTTACACTTTCCTGATAACCGGGAAATTGAAAAACGTCTTTCGATGGCATTATGATTACTCCTTAGCCCGTAGTTTTGCTGCGCAATAAATCAAAACTTTACAGCTCACCACCATAAAATCGACCACTGGGTATAGAAAAATATTATGTTTTTTTTCTTTTTGCAAGCTTGTTTTTTGGCTAACCTGCTTGCTATTTGGTGACTCTTTGCGGTAATCGTGATAATCTCCGACTGCTGGGAACTCAGTGATTTGCGTCCATTACCCTTATGTCCAACATAACATCCTTCGCAAATAAATACCATGCCTGCTCATCTGACGTTACCCTGATAAGACCGTGGAGTAACGCTTCACATAGCGGGGGCTTGTGAAATATTGGGCATAGATGAGCCTGAAAGAAAGCTATATACATCTCAAAATTCAATTGCATACAACGCAGTTGAAACACTATCAGAATGTTCCACAATGACAATGGAACCATCTTTCCTGTATACCCGCGAAGAGCTGACAAGCTCGTCAGCGAGATAAATCTCAAGCCAATCTCCCCAGCAAACGATTTGCATCGAATCACACCCCGCCTGCTCAGGTGACAATGGCCGACGATTTACAAGATAACTGTCGGATTGACGGGCAACAGTAATATCAGCTTGACTTCTGTTCAAATGAATGAGATATCCGCTGTGATCTACATGATTGCCGTTTGCTTTGATAATTGTCTTTATGTCTTCTTTTTGATTATTGGTTATTTCGATTCGATAAGATGACTTATCAGTGAGCCAAGTGCTTTCCCTGAAAGGCGCAAGTAATTGCATTTTCCCGGCAATTGCAGGATGAAACCTGAAAGCAGGTCTCTTTCCGATGGTAACCAGTCTTGGCTGACTCAATCGTCCGCCTGCTTCCGGACCTTCATCAGAATCTATCCGGTCAAAAAGATAACTTATTGAAGAACATCTGCCAGATTTATCGATGAAAGTTCTTGGTACAACGTCATTAGCAGTCCCACAATTTCCGACGAGAACATAATCATCGTTTTCCCGTTTGAATTCAAGCCTGCTGCTGTCTGTTATACATCGCGTACCGGAAATCCTGCTCCATCGGGGCATTTGCATTTTTGCATCCTCAATAATCCAGTTTTCGTTTACATAGAACATCAGAAAATTTGCGCCCTGCGTGGTGATTATGTGCGGAACATCCATCGCTTCGTAAATGCCCGGACTGTATAGCGGGTCGAGTAATTCCCAGTCTATCAGATTTCTGCTGCGAGCCAATCCGATAGCAGCAGATTGTTTATATGGCTCATTGGCAACTTTGCCAGCAAAAGCCAGATAAAAAATATCTCGCTGATCCGGAAGCTGAAAAATGTAAGGATCACGCCAACCACTCGCTGGTATCTCCGAACTGCACGCATATCTCTTACTCGCATCGGGAAAAAAAACGGCGGAACCTGTTTTTGTCCAGCGGTATAAATCATTAGACCGGGCAATACCGATATTGGGAAAATTTCCCACTTCACCACTGTGGGCAGTATAGAACATATAAAAGGAATCGTTAAATTCATACACACAACCGATCCATACGGCACGATCATCGAATTGCCCCTTCGAGCCGGGGTGCATTGCAGGTTTACATTCCTTCCAGTGCAGCAAATCATTACTTACTGCATGTCCGATGTTTCCTCGTCGCATACCATAATCGAATGGCATCTCAGCTGGCTGTTGGGTATAGAAAAGATGATATTGACCTTGATCTAAAACCACGAACGCATCGAGCATGATATTATTTTGAGGACGATACAAAGCAAGAGCATCGGACATTTTTATTCCTTTGTGAGCCTGTCAACGGTTTCCAATACTGCTTCTGTCATATACTCCACCTGCTGGTCTGTAAGGGTAGGATAGATTGGGAGATTGACCAGATGCTTCAGGAATATTTCCTCTGCTATCGGACACAAACCGGGATCATATCCCCTCTGACGATATATCGTATACAGATAATTAGGACAATATTGCGTCCAGACATCGATGTCATATTCCTTATCGAGTATTTGCATAAATTTGTCCTTACTGCCGATTATCTCCTCATCGAGCAGCAGTGTATAGAGGTGATAAACGTGTTTGCAGCCATCGGGGCAATATGGAATGGTTAACGCAGGATTGCCGATAAATGCTTCATTCAACTTTTGGGCAATTTCTATTCGCCTCGCATTTAGCTTGTCTAGCTTTTCGAGCTGAACGAGTCCCACAGCTGATTCTACTTCCGACATACGATAATTCAAACCTACTTCTCCATCTGCGGAAACTACATCCCAATAGAAAGGAAACTCTTTGTCGCGATGTCCGTATTTCGTAGTTCTGTCGGGTAATTTTTTGATATTGAATGTCTTTAGTAGCCGAATTTTTTCTTCTAATTGCTTATCATTTGTGGTTATCATTCCTCCGTCACCGAGTGTTGTCATATTCTTCAGACTTTGAAAACTGAAGCAGGTAATATCACCGATATTCCCTATTTTTTTGTTTTTATACTCAGTTCCCGAAGCGTGAGCAGCATCCTCGAGAACTTTCAGATTATACTTTTTAGCTAACTCCAGAATTGGATCCATATCAACTGCCAATCCGGCATAGTGAACCACATAAATCGCACGCGTGCGTTCGGTAATATGCTTTTCAATTTCTGCAGGGTCGATATTGAACGTCCGAGGGTCAATATCAGCGAAAACGACTTTAACGTCTCGTTTCAGCAAAGGTATACTCGTAGCAATAAAAGTAAGCGGTGTGGTAATAACCTCATCACCTGCTTTTAAGCCAAACGCCGATGTGCCAAGTTCAAGCGCAGTCGTACAATTACTGCACGCTATTGCGTATTTTGCGCCGGTATATTCACAAAATGCCTGTTCAAATTTCTCTACATAAATTCCTGAACATAAATCGTCCTGGCTCATTGCCTCCTTTACAGCAATAAGTTCCTGCTCACCAAGTTCCGAACCCAGACCCCGGTAAGGTACCTTCAGCTTATTCATCATCGATGTTCTCATAATTTTTTATTCTCCCTCAAAAAGTTAACATCTATTTCATCAAGAGCACATAATACAACAGATAAATCTTCCAATGCCCCCGCTGGTCCTACTAATTTATCTTCGTAACCCTCAGCTTTGCGGAATATCTCTCCGAAATAATCAAGGGCATTAGCAAATAAGTCTCTCTGCTCGACCGTAAAGGCATCCTGTTTGCCCATCCTGTCAAAATGAATAATCTCTCCGCCAAGTTTTACGCCAAAAGTATCAACTCCGATCAAACTGCCCTCCGTACCGTAAATCTCCACAATGTTGGCGGAATAAGCAAAAGAGCTTTCTACAACCGCAGTGGCTCCGTCTTTGTATGTTATCAGCGATGCGATACTATCGGCAGATTCCATATCGGCAAATGCCTTTCTGCCTTGCATTGAAGAGACTTCAACCGCGCTACCGAAAATATTACGCAGAAAATTTACGCAATGAATTCCGAGATCCATCATAGGCCCACCACCTGTATACGTCTCCACTCGCCAATCCCATTCATCAGGATCGAAATAAAATCCGAAATTCACGCGCCCTTTAATCGGCGTTCCGATCAAACCATCATTGACCAGAGCGGTTATCTTCTGCTGCGCAGGATGATTTGTTACCGAATAGTTCACTACCAGCGTGGTATTGGTCTTCCGAACGATATTTACAATCTGCTCTGCCTGTTTAAAAGTACGAGCCAACGGCTTTTCACAAATTATCATCTTACCCGCTCGAGTTGCAGCAGAAACATATTCCGAATGCGTATGAGGGGGACTGGCAATATAAACAACATCTATACCATCATCCGCCAGCATCTCATCAATATCATTATAAGCCCTTGCATCCGAGCCAATCGCATCAGCTATCTTGCTCGCACGCTCGAGCTTTCTCGAATATATCGCCCTCATCTTGAAATTTTTGTTCGACTGTATAGCGGGAATCATCACCGATTGTGCAAACCGTCCCGCTCCGATAATACCGACGTTAAAATGCTCGTTATGCTTTTCGTTGATTTTCGACACGTTATTTCTCCAGTTTCAGAATTTTCCGCGATGTACTATAAAAAAACTGGTCGAGCAAATCCTTTCTGCCAATTTGTATCAAATAATCCTTCACTGTTTTCAAGCTCCATGCAAGCTCGATACCGTCACTTCCCCAGATAATTTTCTCCCACAGATCAGGCGTTTCGGGGGGCATAAATCCGAATCCTTCGCGAGAGTGCAAATTCAGTCCTTCTTCGACGGCAAATGGTCCGGAAATATCCAGATAGATATTTTTGTTAAACTTTGCCAGTGCAAAGGCTTCTTGAAAATAAGGCCAACCTAAATGCGCCAGAACAAAGGTAATTCCCGGAAATTTTCTCGCAGGCCCATCTACATGAATTGGCATACAGTATTTCGATTCGGTTATTCGTCCCGAACCATCTATGTAGGGAATATTAGTCAGACCAACGTGCACAAGCAGCGGAAGTCCGAGTTTTTCGATTTGCTCATAAACAGGAAAACATATTTCCTCGTCCGGATAGTATCCGACAAATGGCAAAAACTTCACACACACCGCCCCGCGGGAATGATATTCCGTCAACACTTTAACAGGGTGTTCTTCGCGAGGGTCGATATATACGCTGCCAAGAAGCCTATCGGGATATTTCTTTACTGCTTCGAATACCTCCTGATTCCCACCGCAGAGTGTACCCAAAAATCCGAACTGTCCCGCAGGGGCTGCGTGGACTACTGCCTGCTCTATCTCCAGTTCATCCATCAACTTAAGCATAGATACGAAATGCTTGTCCATATCTCCGTCGCGAATATGCAGATGCCAGTGAAAATCAAATACTTTCATTGTGTTTCAATCCTTAATTTTCATGATGTAATTA
>WFQY01000370.1 GCA_015486815.1 Phycisphaerae bacterium
CTTCTCAAGCATTGGGAGAACGCGGAGTAAAGCTCGTATTAGTTCAGTTGCTGCAAAACGGAGAGTTTATCCCCGCGGTAAAGCCAGGCAGCATAGATGGCGTTTTGGTTGTAGGCGGATGTACGGAATCACAAATTAAACAAAATTTTGGTAATGTCCCGATGGTTTGGCTAACATCGCATTCCGACGTAACAGGCGATCACGTATTAGCTGGAAATGAAGCTGTCGGGCAATTAGCTGCTGAATATTTGCATAGGAAAGGTGCTCGCAATCTCGTATTCTTTAATCCCGATCCTTCCTTCGCTGTATATCGTTTGAGAGGAGCTGCTTTTCGGTTAAAAGCGGAAGAACTCGGCGTACAGGCTATTACCGTATCAAATAAGAAGGAAGGTTTGATTTCCGTATGGGGAATTAACAAAGATGAACTATCAGCTTCGTTAGAGAAGATGATAGATGAATTTATGTCGATGCGTCCGGAGTCAGTGGGTATTTTTGTTCCCGACGACAGTGTAACCTCATTGCTTTATCCTATTTTATATGAAAAAGGAATAAAACCCGTAACAGATGTACCTATTATTTCCTGCTGTAATGAGCAGGCATATTTGTCAGCGTTAAAGCCGAAGCCTGCAACCATTGACCTTGGGCATAAATTAATGGGACATCGTGCTGTAGAACAACTTTTCTGGCGGATACGAAATCATCAACTCGAAGATAATAGGCCGTTTCAGGTAACGATTTCACCGGTGTTGGTGGAATAATCGTATAATGTTTTTATGTGTTCATTTTTTTAATGAAAGGAGCAAAGAGATGAGAGCGAAAATGAGAACAATGTGGTTGGTTGGATTTGTTGGTTGTGTGTTGTTGGTAGGTTCTGCTGTCAACGCAACTGTAACCGCTCCGGATGCCGGAGGCAAACTGGCGATAGGTTATGACGGAAGTAACGTAACTATTACCGAAGGTACTCTCGTAGATTCGTGGAATGACCAGATTTCAACGCGTGGAGTTGACAATGCATCAGCTGGGGGTAGCAGGCGACCTCAATTAGTAACTGTAAACACCGGAAATGGCAATCATCAGGTGGTTGACTTCAATGGCGCCCAGTATCTTAAGACATCAGCATTTGCAAACGGAGATATGATTCAGACGAATGTAATTTTCCTTGTGGCGAGCTTTGATACTACGCCAGCTGGCCAGTCTTTATTCGACGGCATAAGCTCTGACAAGCGCAATGCACTTTACGTTCGTCCGAAACCATCCGGTACGAATGGTAGCTATGGAATGTATGCCGGCAGCCAGATAATCAACGAAAACGTATTGGCGGATACGGGCAGTTTCCATGTGTTTGCTGCAAGTTTTACGAATGGTAGTAATGGTTGGCTTCGTATAGATGGTAATCGTGTATTATATGGCGATGTAGGGTCTGAGGTACTCGGCGGATTGTCTCTCGGTTCCAATTACGGAGCAAGTGGTTTTTTTAACGGCAAAATTGCGGAGGTACTTGTTTATGATGGCGGTCTTAATACCGCTCAGATAGAGAGCATTGAAAGTTATCTTACGAATAAGTATCTCGTGCCGGAACCTGCAAGTGCAGCATTGATTAGTTTGGGATTGTTTGGCTTTCTTCGCCGTAAATAGAAGACGATAAGAGAATAAATATCGTAGCGGAGTGTTTTCGCGATGATCGCGATGAGTCGGAAAATAACATACTGTTTAATGATTATCGTATGTGGTACGGGAGGAGAGTGTTATAGCTCTTCTCCTTCTACCGCTGCGAACACTTCGGGAAAACACCCTTCCGCGTCTATCAATGTTAAAGGCCAACAGAGCATTGTTTACAACAAGGTCAGGCTCATATTGTCCACTCAAGGCAAGAAATCTTATGGTTTTTATGCCGAATTATTTGTCAGGCATCTGAAACAAAGAATGAATAGCCTAAAGCTTCAGGTTATTTATTCGGATACGGAAGTTAGTTCGGGATATGATGAATTAAGCATATATGCAGGCGTATGCGAAACAGACAATATTTTAAAGCAGTGGTTTGCCGCTTCGAAGCAGGATATTCCGAGCGTTGATAATATCGGGCCGGAAGGCTTTGCACTTGATATAATTGCACCCGACAATAAATCGGGACAACGAGTTATGTTAGCAGGCGTGGATTCGCGCGGAGTATTATTCGGCTTGGGACGAATTTTACATATGATTCAGCTTGCGAATAACGGAATATATTCGCTGAGAGTTTGCTCAATTCGGACAAGTCCACGATTTGCTGTACGCTCGGGTGGCGGTAATCTGCGTCAGAATATAGACGGTAAAGTCCGTAGGAAAACAGGGGCAAGAAAATGGACTAAGGAAGAGGGAATCAGATATTTTGAATCACTGATTCTTAATGGTGAAAATACATTTATGTATGGCTGGGGTACGTCGGTGCCGGTTTCTCTCGACCGTTATGATGAAAAGACACATAAGGGCGTTTCAACTTGGCGCTCGGAATTGGCGAAACGATATGGCGTAGATTTTCTTGTAGCTAATTCTATCAACGGAATTGGGCGAAACAATATGAAAAAGCCCGAATGGCGAGCAACACTTTTCGGTAGAAAGCATTCTTCATTGGTATGCCCTTCGATTCCCGATGCTCGAAAAGCGTTATTACGTGTTAAGGAGATTTATTTCAAACACTGCCCTAAACTTGATTACATTGTATTTTTACCAGCGGATGTAGCGGGTTGTGAGTGTAAAAAGTGTCAGCCATGGTCTATGACGTATTACAATTTGCTTTTGCAGATGGCGAGTCTTGTTCATAAATATCATCCGGCTGCGAAGGTATATTTCGCTAATCAAGGTTTTACTATCGCGGATAACGAAAAGTTCTTTATGCGAATCCACAATGAAAACCCTCGGGATGTAAATGGTTATTGTTATGCTCCCGGTGGAAGCGAAAATTCCACTTACGGATATTTGAAAATCAATAAAAAGTGGAACATATATCCGGGTAGATATCCCAAAAGTTCCTTTTTGAAATCGCGGCTGTTCTATCTTCATCCCGGTCAATCGGTAATGGCGATAGAAGATATCTCTCACTGGAAACGAGCGGAAAACGGATTGCCTTATATCGACCCTATTTTTTCTGAAGTTTATAATCGCAGAACATTTAACGCTAGGCCTATGTGGTATAAGGCGGTATGGGAGCGAATCCTACCTTATTGCGATGCGGTTTGTGGCTATTCGGAAGGTATTTTCGACGACTTTAATAAGTTTCTAACGCTTCGTTTAGCGTGGGATCCGGACTTGAGTGCGAAGGAAATAGCTCAAGAATATTACAACTATTATTGCGGAAAAGAAGCGGGGACGATACTCGCGAAGGCTGTCTTTTTAGGAGAACAAAATTATGCATTACCTGTGCGAAAAAATGCTGGAGGTATCGAAAAATTTTATGACATGGTCAAACAAGCTAATCGAATAATGCCAACCATATATAGACGCAGTAATTGGCGATTTCTTATGGTATATGAGCGGTCGACTATCGATTTATATTTGCTGCGAAAGTTGCAATCTGCGGGAAAGTTATACAATCGTGTACTTTTGAAATTGCGAAGGTCTGATGAATCGAAGCTGAACGAAACGCTTGCCTGGGTCAAGAGGGAATTGGACGGCGGATATAAAACATCCGGGATGTGTAGCTTAAAGACGGAAGCTAAACAGATTGATGACGAATTAAACCGCATAGCGGCAATTCGGTTTGATGCGATTTTGAAGATGGACAAGGTTGATAGCGTGGGGATAAATTGGCTTAGTAGTCTTGTAAAAAAGGCTATGAAACAAAAAGATGTTAATAAGAAAAGAGCAATTATAGATGAGATATTGAATTATGATGTGGTTGGCAAAGGTGAATTTTATGACAACTGTGGCACACTCGACGGTCAGCCTCACTTTAATTTCAAATCGGGCGAGCTGTATTACGGTACGGGACATTGGCCTAAAGATTCTCGTCCGTCTCAACGGTATTATGATTACAGCTTTGAAGCACAAGACGGGTTGGAATTTGATTATACGGGGCTTGATAAAGCGTCGCGTTATAAAATCACGGTGATTTATCCTAATCCGAAAGGAGTAAGTTTCGCTTTTAATAGTCCCAATGAGTTTGAAATTTATGCAGACGGTGTTAAGCTTGGCAGCACAGTGCCGACGGGCAAAGGGTTTGACAAATTCAGCTTTGTAATACCTTATTCCGTTACGAAAGACGGACAGATGAAGATTCAATTTTGCAAGGTGCCCGGCAGAGCAAGATGTACTTGCATATCGGAAATTTGGATAAGAAAAATTCGCGTGGATAGGCCACGACGATAATGTGTAACGTGTTTTGTGTTTTTAATTGATGTGCTTTTTAATGGAAGGAGCAAAGAGATGAGAGTGAAAATGAGAACAATGTGGTTGGTTGGATTTGTTGGTTGTGTATTGTTGGTAGGTACGGTCAGCCAAGCGGCACTTTTGATTACGGAATCGTTTGATTATGCTGCAGGTGCGATCAAAGGCCAAAACGGAGGTACGGGCTGGGGTGGTGCCTGGTCTGTTAACGACACTGATGGCACCGCTGTGGTTACTTCCGACGGTTTGACGTTCGGTGATATGCCTGTTTCCGGACGAGCAGCTGAAGTTTCCATTTCTTCGGCGGGTACGTTTGTCGATATGGCAGCGACAAGAAGCGTATCCAATATGCCCAATACGGGCGATGACCTTTGGGTTAGCTTTCTTTACAAACGTTCCGACAGCGCAGGCAACAATGGCAGTAGGTCGGCTGAGATAAGGCATAATGGCACTAAATTTAGAATGCAAATAAAAAGAAGTGGTTCGCAAGGTGCCGCTCTGGATTATGGCGATGGGACTTATGCTACCAACGGAACAAAAAACGTCCAGGACGGCAATGTCTATTTTGTAGTTGCTCGTTTCGGTGATGTAGGCGAAGCGACAGGTAAGCACGCTTTGATGTGGATATTGACGCCTGATGATTATGATACTGTTATCGCTGACGGGACAGTGTCAGCGACGGAGCTTGATGCAAATCATTATCTCCGTTTGGACGATGACCACAGTCAGGAGACTTTTGGCTCGATTTGGATGGGAGTAGCAACAAGCCAAGCGCCTTTCGCAGCTACTTTCGATGAGCTCAAATACGGCACATCGGCTGATGATGTTGTTTCTCAGCCGATTCCCGAACCTGCAACGATTGGCTTGCTTACTGCAGCAGGCATGTTTGGATTTATCCGTAGAAAGTAGAAAGTTTTGACCACAGGGA
>WFQY01000371.1 GCA_015486815.1 Phycisphaerae bacterium
ACAGGAAGAGTTATGTTATTTATTTTCAATGGCTTATGGTTGTTTACGGTAATCATCAGGGGATATCTCTCTGTGCGGTGATTCTCATCGACACATCCTGTCAGTATCAGATCCGGACGAACGAGTTTTTTCTTCAGGGCAAAGTGATACCTGGTATTTTTTGTTTCATAGTGAATAATATCTCCCGATATTTCACTCTGAAGGACATCACCGATATATTCTCCGCGAATACCGTGAAATTGCTCATTGGCACCGAATTTCCCAAGTCCTCGAAGACGCCCCGTTTCGGGGGCACTTGAAAGTTCGGCATAAATCGGATCCAGCGGGGAAAATTCTTTGACGCGTGAAATGAGTTTATCGAATGATTTTCCGACGATCTCCGGATCCCAGCAAAGCTGGGCGAAAAACGCCTGCAGGAATGGTTCGGTTTCGCTGGTCATCCGCTGCATCAAACCGATTGCCATCGCAGCATTATTGACACTTTGTTCTCTAAGCCAATCTCTGAGCTGACCGAGTGCCCAATATCTGTCGTCAAGCCAGGGCGGACACATCCCACCCATGTAAAACCGATAGATAAACCCCGTTTTCCCTTCTCGCAGTTTACTCGCAGGGACAAGGTCAGAAGGATTGCTTTGACGGTCGTGCCCCCACGTATTGGCACTCGGAAATGTCCCACCTTCGAACAAGAACTCTACCCGCTCATCCAAGCGGTTGATAGTCTGAAAATACTCGGGCCAATTCAATACACCCGCAATAATCCGAATATCGGGAAATACGCGATAAACCTCCCGAAGGATCGGCTTGGTAACAAACAGAAAATAATCCGCTTTCGAATATTTCCTGCATTCCGAACACTGACAGCCCGAGTAATCAATATCACCAATCTGAAAATACAGACTTTTCAATCGATGTCTGCCAATGAAACCGAGAACATAATCAATCATCCATCTTCTCGTAGCGGAATCCGACGGACACATAACCCTGTCGGTAGCCCATAGCTGACCTTCGGGTATCTTATGACGTTTCGGACTTCGTTTACACCAGCTCGGAGCAACCGCTTCGGTAGCATAACTATAAAAACTTATAGATGGAATAAGTTCTATACCACGTCGTTTCGCATATCGGAACAACTCCGGTTCGACCTCGATAAGCTGACCGTGTGGACCTTCGTACAAAATCATCGTATTAAGTTTCCATCGACTCATCTGTTCAATCCAGCGGTAGGGATTTTCAGCGAAATATTTCTGCCCTGTCGGAGGAAGAACATTTCTGTCTAAATCATACGCCCAAAGTCCACGCCAGCGTATCGCAGGCTCAGAGGTAATATTGACATCAGCGATAACTATCTTGCGCGCGCCAGCTATTCTCGCATAACAGTTTCCCTTTTTCGGGTCATATTTCAACCCACCTTTGAGATCAGCATAGAAATGAATCAAATCGCGCACCGCCCAGAGAACGCCTACCGATGTATTTCCTATAAGTGCGATTATATCCTGATTTCCCTTACGGAAACTGACGATTGCATATCCTTCGGGATGGTTATTTGAAAGATTCTGTCTTGTTTTTGTAATGATCGTCCTGGCAAGGGTATCGTTTCGTGTTGATAGTAGAATGATTCGGTCGGCATTTTTAGTGATGGTATCGCTTTTTACGTGGCATGGCTCACCAAGGAGTATCTGACGAAACCAGTCCATAAGTACAGCTGACGCATATTCGAGTGTCTCGTCGGACGCTTTCGACATCACAATAACTGTATTTTCAAGTTCTCTTCTGCTGATTAACATAGTCAATGCCTTTATTTTAGGGGATTACAGACATTTTTCTGTTGCTACCCCTTTTTCAATATCCAATATCCAACACTCAAATCCAATATCCAAGTCAAAGTCACCTATTTATCTCTGTTTTTTAGCCGTCTCGATACTTGTAAACAAAATAGCAATAAGTTCATCTGTTTCTTGTAAAAGTGGAGCAAGTTGAGATATAGGGTTTATCATTTTTGCCTTCGCAATTATCTTTAACCATATTTCTGTTTCTCTGAGTTCCTTGAGAGATATCTTGAGCTTATGTATAAAATCCGCCGGAGATTCGGCACTTTGGGCCTCTCCGTAGTTCGGCGCCGGCGATGTTCCACTTCTCAATATCTGAGACGATACATGCTTACCCGTTTTTGTGGTAGGTAGTGCTTCTGAAAGGTTTATTATCCGAACAGCATAATCAATCAAACGATCCTGCAAATCAAATTTTCTTTCCTTGTTCATTGGATATTCCTTGTTGGATATTGGATATTCAGTTTTTCATACGTTTTCATAAAATTTTTGACACTACCATTTTGATAGTCTAAGTACATCATCCCACGTCTTTACATTTTCTTTCCGCCAGTTATCTGCATCAAGGACTTCCTCATCAGGAACCTGTTCTATCGGGTATCGAAGCAGGGGCATGACAAAACGGTCTGGCGTTTGTTTTAGGGGTTGATTATGAATATGTGCCCAAGGTGTTTTTCGCACACTCGATGAGAGACTGTCAAGTTCATCATAAACATCCTCTTTTACCCTTAACGGTTTGAGCACTGCCGTTTCCCAGTAAAAGTTATTTCGCGGTATGATGGTAGTGCTATTTGGCAATTTTGAACCATAAGAATATGCAAGTGTTCTGGCAGCATATACCCACGGACCAACAGCAAGATAGATATACGGATCCTCTGACGTCGTGAGATTTTTTCCGTAGCAGTCAGAGCCGAACGAGACATTTATCTGTGCAAATCCGATTTTATTTTGTTTGTGATAATACAACATCCAGGGAGTATCCGGGGCGATGACAGCTCCGTGTCCGGGATGAGGACGAGCTGAGTCAAGTTCTATCTCTTTCAATTCACCATTGAAATCGCGATATGCAAATGTATCGATAAGCTTGCGGTCGAATACGAATTCACCATTGCGAAGCGACTGTGTCGAGATATCTTCATCGACCCGAACAAAGGTCTTTACAAAAATCAGCGGACTGTTAGCGTAGAAAATATAGGTAACAGCCACTTTAACTTCATCGATCTCTTCGGGCATTGTTCCCCATGTCTTCGCGACAAAGCAGACCGGCCCTGCGTCGGAAAAATATTTATGAGGATTCTGCCAGTCGTTGGTATGAACCCACGGACGAGGCGGACTGTAAATCCCGGGATTCCAGTGGATCGTTCCTTCACGTTCTAAATGATGATATAGAGTCTTTCCCGCCTGCTTGATATGTACTTCATCTATCATATTACTATGCGGATGAAGTTTGACGGAATAAAATTCATTTTCCACTTCTACCGACCCATCCGAAAGATATCTCACATTCAAGCTGCTGTCGAATTCGGGCTTTTCTGCACGATTATTTCCGTGAAACAGCAGATATATTTTTTCTTCGTATGACTTAAGTTGCGTAAGAAAAGCTAACTCGATGAATACCGTTGGCTGATAACGATAAGGCTCACGCTTGATGAGATCCGGTTCGTTCCATACATCCGTTCGAATTATTTGAAAGGGAATATCAGTGGATGTGTTATCTGTGAAATTGAATTCGACCAATCGCAAATCTCGCAAATCATCACATACGGTTTGCTGGTGAAGTCTGATCCCTACATGAACCGGTGCGATGGGCTGGGGATGTCCACTGGTCTCGCGTACAATGATGCTTTCGCAATAAGGCCAGGCATTGTTCCAGTATTCACCAATAGCCGGAGCAGGATGGCAGGTAAATTCACCTGTGGCTGATATGTGCGAACGCCCCTGAGTCATCGCAAATCGGATTACAGGAATATCTCCCGCCTGCCAATGACATCTAACAAGCAACTCGAACTGCTCGTTCTGTTTGAGTTCCCGCAGATATCGTTCCCTGCCGCCAGATGATATGATAAATTCTTTTTCGCGTCGGTCATTTACAAAGACATATCTTAGCTTACCATCGATTGGTGCTTTGAGACCCGATAACCTTACTGACCAGAAGGGGTGTGTTATAGACGGAGTTTGATAATCGACTTGAACATCGGGTGAAACAACTTTTATCATTCCTTAAGTCCTAATTTTCTGCTGATGCTGTCGGTAGTTCAGATGGATTAAAAAAATTCTGATAGACCAGTGCACTGGCAGCATAAACGGTGGAAGTATCAAACTGCGAGATGACGATTGGAGTCTCCCGATTGTGTCTGTGTAAAATCCAATGGTTCATATTTTCGCGTATACGCTCAAGCAATTCCTGACCACCAAGTTTAAAGACATCTCCCGCAACTACGATAACCTGCGGATCGTAGCACTTGATAATCATAAGCATCCCCCATGCCAGTTCACTAGCGATGTCTACTGCAAGTCTCTGAAATTGAGGCTCTTTCAGCTGACCACGAATTAGCTTAGTAAAGATTTCATCGCTTACATCCACCCATGGCTCGTTTTCTGACAATTGACGCTGAATTGCTGACATACGGGCGAGTATAGCTGGCTTGGAAATGAATGCTTCGAGACAACCTCGATTGCCACATCGGCAGATAGGCCCCCCCGAAAAAATCATCGGAATATGACCTATATCTCCGACATCATAGTTATGTCCACGAAATAATTTTCCGTTAACCACCAGAGCAGCACCTACACCTTCATCTGCATAAAAATAGACATAGCTGCTTCCCGAAGTCCGTAATTCCGGCGAACCGAAATGACATTCTGCCTGTGCTAACGTCTCGGTCAGACCATCCAGATAGACCTTGTCTTTTCCAAAAAGTTTTTCGAGCACAGGCCTGAGGTTCATCGGTTCCCATCCTAAACTGACGGTGGCCTCTACAAAACCGTTAGCGGAGCGAACAAAACCCGGAAGGGCAAACCCATAGCCAAGTATCTTCGAAGAAGATATCTTTTGCGATGCAATCAAATCGTCAGAAACCTCTTTGATCTTTTCGAAAGTCGCTTGCGGACCCTGCTCCGAATGGATTGATATCTGCTTCTGACAGATGAGTTTTCCTTCCAGATCGACAAATCCTATATGTACCTCGTTACGCATGATCGTCACACCAACAGCGATTCGTCCTCCGGGACAGACGCGAAGCAATACAGGCTTGCGCCCACGCGATGCCTGAACAGGCCCGGTTTCTTCGATAACCTCTTCTTCCAATAAGTCCCAGACAACACGAGTAATGGTTGCTGTACTCATTTTACTCTTTCGAGCCAGACTAAGCCTGGATATGGGATGATAATCCCTAATCAAACGCAGCACTTCCCGCGTATTCGACTCGCGAATTTGTCCGGGCATTCTGATTGTTTGTACAGAAT
>WFQY01000372.1 GCA_015486815.1 Phycisphaerae bacterium
GTCGCTAAGACTGCAATAAGCATTCCGAGCGCACCGATGAGATTGCCACGAACCGCGGTACGCGGACTTGTCAGTCCCTTCAAACCGAATATGAATAATACCGAAGCGATAATATATGCAATGTTAATCAAATCGGATTTGTTCATCTTTTAGTCCTTCCTCTTGAACATCTCGAGCATACGATGTGTTACCAGAAATCCACCGACGACGTTAATTGTTGCGAAGATTACCGCGAGAAACCCGAGTATCTTCGCCAATCCCATTCCGCCTGCACCTGCGGATATCAACGCACCGACGATAGTAATACCTGAGATGGCATTCGAGCCTGACATCAAAGGCGTATGGAGCGTCGGTGGAACTTTGGTGATAATTTCAAAGCCCACAAATATCGCTAACACAAAAATCGTAATAGAAGCTATCATTACATCCATTTTCTTGCTCCCGTAAAAGGATGACGTTTTATTGCTGTTGTAGCGTATCTCGGACACGTTGATTTACAATTTCTCCGTCTTTGCAGATAAGAGTATCTTTGATGATTTCATCTTCCAAATTCAAATTAAGCTGACCCTCTTTAAAGAGGTTAAGCGTAAATGTGGAAATGTTTTTTGCATACATCTGGCTGGCGTGGAACGGTACGGTCGAAGGCAGATTCGTCGGGCCATATATACTGACGCCTTCGACTTCGATTTTTTCATCGGGCTTGGTCAGTTCGCAGTTTCCGCCACGCTCAGCTGCAAGGTCGATTATCACCGACCCACTTGCCATCTGCTTGACCATATCAGCTGTTATCAATATAGGCGATTTTTTGCCGGGAATAGCAGCTGTCGTTATCACAACGTCAACTTCCGACAAGACGCGAGCCATCATCGCTCGTTGCTTACGATAAAACTCTTCGTCCATCTCTTTTGCATATCCGCCTTCACCTTCCGCTGATTCAAGCTCTAACTCCACGAATTTTGCACCGAGGCTCTCTACCTGTTCTTTGACAGCTGGCCTAACGTCATACGCCTGTATCACAGCGCCAAGCCGTTTCGCTGTCGCTATCGCTTGGAGCCCTGCAACTCCCGCACCGATAACAAACACTTTCGCAGGGGCAATAGAGCCCGCTGCGGTCATCATCATAGGAAACATCTTAGGCAGATAAGAGGCAGCTAACAGCACCGATTTGTAACCTGCGATATTAGCCATCGAAGAGAGGACATCCATTGCTTGCGCACGTGTTATACGAGGAATAAGTTCCATAGCAAAAGCGGTTACCTTACGTGCCGCCAACTCATTAATGCAATCCGCCCGCCAAAGTGGGTCGAGCATACCGATTACGATCTGTCCTTCTTTCATCTGCTCGAGGTCAGCTCTGCCGTTTTCCGGATTAGCTCCGAATCCGCGGACTTGTAAAATAATGTCAGCCCGCTGAAATACTTCATCGCGAGAGACAAGCGAAGCACCTTTGTCGGCATATTCCGCATCGGGATAGCCTGCATCGCTGCCAGCTGATGTTTCGATAATGACATCAAGACCCGCTTTCGTCAGCGAACCGATAGCAGCTGGTATCAATGCTACTCTGCGTTCATTCGGATATGTTTCTTTCGGCACACCTACTATCATCCGTACCACCTTTCATAACAATAAAATTGAGAATTATTTACTCAAACTGACCGATTTTATGCTGTTTTTTTGCGTAATTCTTCATTTACCAATAATTATACACAAGCTGTCATTCCCGCGAAAGTCGAAGATGCCGTTGGTGCGGGAATCCATACTCTCATTGACCAAGTAGATTCCGTCCGCCTCAGGCGGACTACGCTCCGTGCGGAATGACACGGTGAGGACAAATAACTTTGTGCCAAATCGGTCAGTTTGAGTTATTCAATATATACGTGAAAGGAGATAAAATCAAGCGTATCAGCGGTGTTTACAACTTTTTTGGCTGGTTGTTCTATGGTATGAGATGGGTGCGTGTTGTATTTGTGGATAGAATTTTCCCAGCTATTGATTTCGGGTGCACGTAAAACCGAATTTTATCAGCAACGTATCCGCACTTAGCCGTTGAATGTCGAATTTAGGAAAACCTCTCTGTAATTGATGTTAGTCAAATCGAACTTATTCTGACATTCTAACATTCTTAAGAATGTTAGAATGAGAATTGCAGCATACAGGCGAGAAATGTGATATTCGAGCGTTTTGGGATTTTGGAGATTTCGGATAGATGAGTTCACAACCTCACTTCGGTACATCCCGTTGGGAACGTATCGAAACGCTCGTACAGATACAAATCTACATACTTCTATAACAAGCACCCTCAGCTGACTGCATCGTTCTCAGCTTATTAAACTTTCCCGACTTACTACATCTTCCCCCTTACAGCATTCTTTCAGCAGCTAAATTCAAACCCACAATGAGGTATTGTCGTATTATAATACTGAGATACCACAATGCATCTCAGCTACTAACCCGCATTTCTCACAAGGTTTGCTTTTGAGTGGATTTTTGGGCACAAACAAGCAGTAAATGGTTTATTGTGTTTGTCAGCGTCGCGGTTTTCCACAAACAGCAGGCTAATGTGGAAACTTATA
>WFQY01000373.1 GCA_015486815.1 Phycisphaerae bacterium
GACAAAGAATAACATATTTAGTAAACTTTTAGTAAACTGTTTACTGAATACCGAGAGGGAAAAATAGAATGGCGATAGCAGTTACAGAGATTGCAAAACGAGCGGGTGTATCCAAAGCAACAGTATCACGATATTTCAACGATCGGACATTTAAAATTAAGCCAGACACTCGCAAAAAAATAGAATCTGCAAAGGCACAGCTCGAAACTTCAATTATTTCAAAACATCACACAAGAAAAAAACTCGCACACAACTTTGTTGCCCCTATAAACAGGACTTTCGAGGGTTCGGAAGGTCTTGTTACTTCTATGTTTCCAGTAATAGCCAAACATATAGAAGAGATCCTTTGGGAGCATCATTTTCGGTTCAGTATAGTATTTTTCGATGTGGACAAAAAATATGAAACGGTCAAAGATCTAATTGTCAGTACGGACTTCTGTGATGGTTTGTTGTTGTTGGGAGGTGCAGCTAACAAGGAGATAGCGGAGCTTATCAAGGAGAACAAAATTCCTCATATAAGTCTCAGTCCCGCCGATGAAAATTTGGGACTTAACACAGTTGTTGCTCACTCACTATTGGGGATAAGACAGGCAATAAAACACCTGATTGATCTTGGACATACCCGAATAGGCTATGTCGGTATGAAACAATTCTATAGATATCGATACTATGTTGCTTCTTTGCTTGAAAACGATGTGCCTTTCAATGAACAATTGAATATTTACTTGCCTCCAAAAGAACTTCGAGAAAGTGAAAGACGATGGCGGGAAATCGCAAAAATAGAATTTCTCAAACGCTTAGACTCATCCCCTTCTGCTACCGCATATATAACACAAAACGATATGATAGCATTTGGAGTTTTAGATGCGATGCAGGAAAAAGGCATTATCCCCGGCAGAAATATCTCTATAATAGGTTATGATAACTTAGAAGAGAGAAGACCTGCTGACGATAATATTTCCGGACTTACCACTATCGATAATCCACTCGATGTTATAGGTAAACGAGCAGCAGAACTTTTGCTTAACCAAGTATTTCATAGGCAAACGGATATCGTCCACGAACATATTCCGACCAAATTGATTATTCGAAAAACAACGGGGCGTTATTACGGAGATTAAGGTTATGTCAAAGCAAAATTCGAGATGTTTTACGCTTATCGAACTTTTGGTTGTGGTGGCGATTATTGCAGTACTTGTCGCTATTTTGCTTCCTGCGTTACAATCAGCACGTGAACATGCAAAACGCGTAATGTGTGCGAGCAATTTACATGAAATAGGGGTAAGCGCTAATGCTTATGCAATCGACAATAATGATTGTTTTCCTATTGTCTATAATAATAGTGGTTCGTTGCAATTACTTAACACGTTGAATTACTATAATACATCGGTACCTTGGCTAAAGTATTTGCAAAACAACAAGGTTTTTGCTTGTCCGAACTCACCTAAAATCACATGGTATATTCCGTCTGGCCCGGGATATCCAGCATTTTCGAGTATCTCATACTGTTATATGTCGCGAGACAAAAATCCTGCATTGTGGCATGGAACATCGGGACAATGGATTTGGGGACCAACGCGACCGACCGACGGCGGAGAACCTAATCCCATTCTTGCAAGTGATAAATTCTTTCTCTCGGGATTATGGAATTGGCGGATAAACCATCCCAAAGTTTTGACAGCAGGCCCATTTGCTATGGGATTCAATAATGAGTTATTTACTGACGGACACGTTGAAGGAATCACAGTAATAGGATTTTCCGGCTGGAATCTTCAATGGTCACGAAATGCACCTATTGAATGGTCATATTGGATAGCAGGCGGAAAATGGTTTTTGTGGTGAAAAATAACGTTGGCGCATAAAAAGGAGATTACTGTTATGAGGCAGTGGTTCGAATGGACATTTGGAATAACTTAGGTAGTCACCGCTTGCAAAGCTTTTAGTATAAATTAAGGATATATTAAATCACAATCTTAAATTGGAAAGGAGAATTACTATGCAAAAGACAAAAATGACATTAGTAGTTGGTTTGGTAGTTATATTGGCTGTTGGAGCTACACAAAATTTTGCATCAACAGTATGTCCGGTAAGTGGGTATTCTGCTTTCTACAGTATGGATGTAGATGGTTCTGATGAATCAGGTAATGGTAATGACCTTGTTAATAATGGTGCGGATTTTTCCAGCGGTGAATATGTCTCAATGGTAGGCAATGGATACCTTTCCGGAGGAGCAGATACAAACGACTTCAGTACAAAAATGACTATCTCGCTATGGATGTACGGCGTCAGTGACAATGACTCGTCACCCTGGAAATTTGCAGAAAAATGGGGCACCAATGAACGTTCATACTATTTCTATTTTATGAACAACGCATTTCACTTTGAAATATCCGATAACGGAACAAACTACTCGGGACATTATAATGGTTTCAGCGCTTATTATGATGTTTACGATCTTAAGGATAGATGGAGCCACCTTGCAGTAATTTTTGACGGAACCGCTCCTGCTGGACAAAATAATGTCTTTGTGTACGTAACTCCAGAAGGGCAAACTAATATGGCAGCACCAATCATATCAGGTGAAGCTACCATTGACCAACTTTACAATTCAAGTGCAAATTTCGTTATCGCAGGATTTAGAAGCAGGATAGATGGATACGTTATGTATGATGATGCACTAAACACTTCCCAGCTGGAACAACTATATGAGGCAGGCAGGAATATTATCGTTCCTGAACCAACAACTATTCTGATAACTATCTTAGGACTCATTGGTTTTGCTTCAAAAAAACGTCGTTAATGCGTATAAGAGTGACTTTTGCTAAAATGGATTTGCGTTCACCCCGTTTTCCATTCTCCGGGGTGAACGCAGCAAGAGGGTTAATTTGTCCGATGGATAAA
>WFQY01000374.1 GCA_015486815.1 Phycisphaerae bacterium
AACCGCCTGCATTTTCAGCGAACCCTCCTCACCCAGCTGATAAAGTAACTCTTCAGCTGTTCTTAGAAATTATAAAATGCGATTTCAGCTAATATTCTTAGCGTGTAATACTAAATTTACAAATATCCCGAAATTTGATATTTTTCATTGACAATAGTATGGATATTTGATATACTGATATGCGTGTTATAACGTTATAACACAATGTTACAACGTTATAGTTGTTTTGAGGGATTATGATGGGCGTAACTCTGAAAGCTATTGCCGAAAAAGCCGGCGTCTCTCCGACTGCCGTATCTTTTGCCCTGCGCGGAAAAAATCCGGGCAAACGCAAGCTCTCGGAGCATACCGTTGAGCGAATAAGGCAGGTTGCTCTCGATATGGGCTATCGTCCGAACGGAATTGCACGCCGACTGGTTAATGGCAGAACTCTTAGTTTAGGCTTGGTAGCTTGGTCTGCCGACCGTATAGAAGAGCCACTTTTCCCAAAGTTTCTCAAAGGAATAGGCAGAGCGTGCGAAGATCTCGGATATAGTTTGGAGTTGTCTATCCTTTATGCTGAACAGGACAATCATATAGACCGATTTTTAACGCGGGTATTGAGGGAAAAGACCGTTGACGGTTATGTCCTGATTTTTGTCGATGAGATTAACGAAGAGGATCTATATAGGTTAAATGCCATCAATGTCCCTTTGGTATGGGTTGTCAGGCACCCGCTTGAGAAAAGCATCAACAATGTTCGCGTTGACACCGAACGGGGATATTATCTTGCAACGCGTCATCTAATCGAACAGGGTTGCAAACGCGTAGCCTTTCTTGCTGGCGATTTGAGTTTCCAAGCGGACTTAGAAGCATTAATGGGTTATCGCCGAGCTATCAAAGAGTTTGGCTTGCCTGATGATTCATCTTTGATAGCGGAAGGTAATTATCGAAAAGTTCCTTCGCTACAAGCTGCCCGCAAGCTGCTCGATGCAACCCCACGTTCCGACGGAATAGTCGCTGCTAATGACATATCAGCTGTTCAGGTATTAAACGTCTGTAATGAAAGGGGACTTAGCGTACCGCAAGACATCGCTGTAATAGGTCATAACGATACCGCACTTGCCGAGATGGTCGAACCTCAGCTGAGCTCGATGCATATGCCAGCTGAGCAGATGGGTTACGATGCTATTGCGTATTTGGTAAATATTTGCAAAGGACAAAACGAGCAAACTGGCTGTGTAAAAACATTTACACCTGAATTAGTTGTGCGTAGGTCTTCGAACAGAAAAAGTTATGGTTAGTTTTTTAAGGAGGAACGAGTTATGGGTGTACAATAATATATTTCGGGTGTCGGCCAAACAAAATGGTTGTTTAACGGGTATTTTTTTAAGAAAAGGAGCAGGATTATGAAAAAATTAATGTGTTTGAAAATGAGTGTGGTTTTAGGTGTTGTTTTGGTTGTAGCTTGTCAGTCTTTTGCCTCGACAATAGCTCAGTATAGCTTCGAAACGGATAATGGCTCACCTGTTCATTTTGATCAGTTTACCACAGCTACAAGTGTTATCGATGACTCTGTTGGCGGTTATAACGGTTCGGTTCATATGCCCACCGACGGCGGATATGCATTACGATATCGCTATGGATATGATGATACTACCGAACATCATACTTATGCTCTGTATTCTTACGCTCAGAACTATGGTAGCACTGACAGATGGGTGGATCTCGGAGAAGGCACATTTGATTCACTCGGAAGTTTTAGTGTCGGCGTATGGGTTAATCTTCTCAATGTATATAATTATAAATACAGGGATGAAAAAGTTTGGCATTTTGATGATGAGCAAGCAAATGGTGTTGCGACGTTTGATGTCCATTTGGGAACACATGCTGCGACCGGCTCTGTGCCCGATAAGGTTATATTCAGGCATATTGATAGCAATGGCACGGAATATTCTGTTTCCGTTGATTGGACAGCGGGAACAGGTGGCTGGGCTTATGTCTTAGCGGAGTATGACCTTGGTAATAAGCAGCTTACGATAACCAAAACCGACCTTGGTGGCAGTCCGGTATCTGCCAGTGCATCTGATACATCGGGTGAGTCTCTCGGAGACGGTGCCGGTGCGCAATGGCATTATTATCTGATGGGCGGACAAAGCTTAAATGGTTTGCATTTTTATGGTGCTATTGATGAAGTTACCATCACACCTGAGCCTGCAACTATTGGGCTGATGCTGCTGGGCCTGGTCGGGCTGATTCGTAGAAAATAGAAACGTAGAGAGTAGGCAGTTGGCTGTAGGGGCAGACCTATGTGTCTGCCCTGAAGTCGGAGGGTGCGGGTCGTATCCTGCCCTTCGGAATTAAAAATACCAAATAAACAATTAAAAATTAAAAATGAGCTAACGCGGTAAAAAACTTCTTTACAAATTGTAAATTATAAATTGTAAATTGTAAATTTATTCGGGGTTTTGTTATGCAAGGCAGAAAAAAATCGTTCACACTCATCGAGCTTTTGGTCGTAATTGCTATTATTGCGGTTTTGGTCTCAATATTATTGCCAGCATTAAATTCTGCTCGCGAACACGCAAGGCGTATCGTCTGCCAATCGCATCTGAAAGCTATCAATCTCGGTTTTGACTTCTATGCACAGGATAATGACGATTATTTTCCTCGAATATCAGCTGGCGGAGGAGACAATTGGTTTCAAAAATTGGAGCCTTACGTCGCTGCTCAGACGAAAAACTACAGAGGCGAAATATTTCAGTGCCCTTCCGACCCGCGAGGACCGAATTCCACGGATTACGGTATGAACTTCTATGCGAATGTCTGGTCTTGGACGCCTTACAAGTATCTTAGACCACAAAAACGGCACGACGTAAGAATACCGAGCAGCGAGCTGAATTGGCAGATTCGCGGCAAATATGCCTCGCTTTGCGATCCGGTTGACCCGAGTAAATTCATTGTCGTCTGCGACGCGGATAATGTTAATGTATGGGGTACTCATCAAATTCCCCCCGATATATCTTATCCTATCGATACACGCCACGTAACAGGCGCTAACTATCTCCTGCTCGATGGCCACGTAGCATGGGGCGAAGAAAAATACATAATCATTTTCGGCGTGTATGGCCGACCTTTTCCTACTTTTTGAAAAATTCCAACTATAATTACGAAAGGGTTTAATTGTGATGTATCAGACACTAATACGAATATGCCTCTGCGTGCTTGCTTTACCGATTGCCGTTTCCGCCCGTGTATATTCTTTCGATTTTTCCAAGCCGACTCAAAAATTCCGTTTGAGTAACATCGCTTCGATTAAAGACGGTGTATTACTCGCCGACTCAAGCGGTACCAGTCAGCGATGGAATAATTATATGATTAGCGACCCGAAGTCCCTGCCATTGCAAGGTGACAAGGTATATGCTATCGAGTTCGATTATCATATCATAAAAAGTGCAAAATTCCCGCACGACCATGGCTATTTTTATTTCTTTATCCGAACGCCGAAAGGAACGAAATTTGATATTTGGAAACGATGGGAGGGCAAAGACGCAACCAAGGGACACAGACGCTATGTAATTAAGCTGCCTAACCAAAGCTCTTGGCGAATATATTTTGGCATCAAAGGCCAGGGCGTAATAGAGCTTGACAATCTCAAAATAAGTGAGTTTACGGATATGAAATCAGCGGAAGCTAATACCCCGCCTCTGTACGTACATATCGGATTTGAAAAAGACGAACCTGTCCGCTGGAGCATATTGCACGACTTTGCCAAAGCCAAGGTTGTTAGCAGCCCTAATGGAAATTATTTGTTAGCGGATACGACATTCGACAAGATACATACATGGCGTCGCTACCTTCAGCTTGCACCGTCTCAAATAGGCATTAAGAAAAATACGTGCTATTCGGTAGAATTTGATTACAAGATTTTGAAAAGCCCGTCATATTTTCAACTGTTAGAACGAGGCAGTCATGGCTGGCGGTTGCTTCTTAGCTGGAGCGGGGCCGCAGGACATAAAGGCAAAGCACACGTGATATTCGTCAGCGATAAAAACCGTGCGTGCCCTTTGATTTTCGGAATGAAAGGCCCAGGCACCATTATCATCGATAACATAGTAATACGTGAATGGAAAAACAAACAGCAAGCTAAAGAAGGGCTAAAAGCTGCCAATATCTCTCGTAAAATGCTTCGTCAGCAAATTAAAACTTTCCGTACCGCTTTGAGTAAAATACAGAAAATGAAATCTTCCGGTTTATTCTCAGCGACGCAGACGAAGGTAAATAGCGTCGAAAATCAACTTAAACACAGCAAATTTACAATAGACGACAAACTTAAACTTTATTATATGACACGCAGCATCAGCAG
>WFQY01000375.1 GCA_015486815.1 Phycisphaerae bacterium
GTGTTATATGTTCAAACTTATTTCGGTAGGAATATTTTTTATAATTTCTGTCGTTTCTTTGGGTCAGTCCCTCGATATAAATACCGAAATTGACCCTATAACGCGGTATGTTAAGGTGCATTACAGGGTGCCTGATGGTGCGCCCGATGAGATTAAGGTGCGGTGTGAATATCGAGTCGGTGATGGTGAATGGCGGGCTGCTGACGTACGGAAATATCGCTCGAAGACGGCGGAATATGCGTTGGCGGGTAGCGAGGTTATGCACAAAGAGCGGATAAGCGGGACGGTAACGGAAAAGCTGGCAGCTGGCAGAATAAGGACGCTTGTCTGGATGAGTTATCCGCAGATAGGAATTGATTATAAAGGGCCTATCGATTTGCGTGTGAGGATTTTTGATATTAAGGGCAGGCAGATAGCGGAAGGTGATAAGCAGATAACGCTTGATATGAATGGTGTGGTCGTGTTGGATGATTTTTCGAAGCTGATGCCTAAAGTATGGGAAAAAAAGGGAGATAACGAAAAGTTTCCCGGCTGGTATGCGTCGAAAAAGCCAGCGATGCTTGAATGCGTCGAGGGTAAATGTCCTCTCGAGCCTCTTTCTTGGCGGGTTGGGGTAAAAGGATATTATGCGATTTTCGTAGCTGTCCCTAAAAAGCCTAACAGTTCGATTGATGTTAGGCTGTCAAGTGATTTTTATTATCAGCGTTTTGACGGGTTCGACGGGCGGGAATATTTTTGGAAAATAGCGAAGATGGATAACGAAAATATTATCATATCGCAGCCTTACCGTACGCAGAAGGTTGTTAATGATGAATACAGAGCAAGGTTGAACTATATACGATTGGTGCCGATATCGAAAGAAGTGTATTCGGAATATACGAAATTTTTGTCGTATAAAAAAGATAAGTTGGTGTTTGCGTATTTCGAGCCTTATTCGTGGGCGTTTAATGAGTATGTTGATCGCACGGGAAAGTTACTCGAGCCGATGGCAGCTTTTCGCGATGCTGATGTCGATCTTGTAGATGCGCAGTTTGGCAGATTGGGCGCAAGGCCTGTATATCCGAGTATGGTTGAAGAGCCATTGCTCGGAGAGACGATGGGCGATGCTAATCCGGGTGGTAATGCTCCGCATTCTAAGGGGGTAGCGAAGTTGGCGCTTTTGACCAATCCGCTTAAAGGATGTTTGGCGGGCTCGAGGGCGTTTGGTATTGCGGTAAGTGCGAATTTCGGGTCGGGTATAAATTATTATGATTCGCCTCTTGAAGGAGAATTTTCGAAAACTCATCCGCAGTGGATACACGATAGATATTGGCTGATGTATAAGTATAAAGGTGTGCGGGAGCATTTCTTAAAGTTATATGAAGAGCAGCTTGAGATGGGGGCGAGAATCTTATCGTTGGATTTTTGTCGGTATCCGTTTGTGATAGATGACGCTAAGTTGCCTACGTTGTTTTTGACGGAATTGCGTAAACTTGCGGATAGGTATTCGAAGGGCGATAATAGAGTTAAGATAATTGTTCGGTTTCCGGTGCCGGGGTGTAAGGGTGCGAAGGATTATTTCAGACCGGCTGAGTGGATAGATAAGAGATTGGTAGATTATATCGTTCCGGGGGATTTAGCGGGCAATACGACGTATTTTGATATTCGTAAATATGTGAATATGGTTCGCGGTACGAGGGTAAAGTGTCTGCCTTGCGTTAATGCTCAGCATGCGTATTTCATTTGGCCTGGCGAGATATTGAGGCGGATAAAGCAGTGTTATGACGAAGGAGCGGACGGGATATATATCTATCAAGCGGACGCTGCTATTGTCGGGTCAATGACATCGGGAATAGAGGCGGAAAATAAACATTACGTGCCCTATTTTAGCAGAAGCAAAGCGGTTGACGAATTGCTTAAGCAATTTGAAAGGGAAAACGAAAATTACAGTACGGATATTTATGTGTTCTATCCGCTGCCGTATCAGTCGGAAAGGGTAAGGGTATGGATAGAAGGTGGAAAAGCTGAACGAGTCAAGATGTATGTTGACGGGAAGCTGATGAATGATTATCGTAAGCCGCCTTATTTTCTCGGTAAAGAAGGATATAAAAATAATTATCCGTTTATCAATAAGCCCGTAACGGTGAAAATCGAGGCGAAAATTAACGGTAAGTGGCTGACGAAGATTTATAAGATAAAGAGGATTTTTTGGTCATCGCACTGAGGAAGATGAAGAGAGAAAAGAGAGGAGAGAGGAGAGAAGAATTGAAGATTGATGGTTGGAAGAGCAACCGAGATGAGGGAATAGATTTATGGTAGGATTGCATTGGCTGGATTATACAGCGATGATTGTCTATATGCTGGCAGTGGTTTGGCTTGGTATTAAATTTTCGAAAAATGAAAATACGTCCGAAGATTATCTGCTGGGCGGGCGAAATCTACCTTGGGTGGCGGTTGGGATATCGTGCTTGATGTCGCTGCTTAGTACCTATTCGATGGTGATGGTGCCGGGGGAAATATATAATCACGGGCTGTCGTTATGGTCGCTTGACCTGCTCCAACCAATAATGCAAATAATAGCGTTTGCAATATTCGTGCGGTTCTACTTTCGTTTGCGATCGTTTACGCCTTTTGAATATCTGGAAAGACGATACGATAAGCGCGTAAGGCTTTTGGTCTCTGCGCTGTATTCTTATTCGCGAATGGTATATCTGGCGATGGTACTGTTCGCGACGTCTAAGGTCTTCGAAGGTGCAGCAGGTTGGCCTGCTTGGCAGACGATATTAATCGTCGGCGTTATAGGGATATTTTATACGGTGCTTGGCGGGATGCGGGCGGTGGTCTGGACGGACGTTTTGCAATTTTTCGTATTGGCGGGCGGAGTGGGAGTTGCTATCGTCGTTTTGTGTATGAAAGTCAATGGTGGATTCATCGGCGCGATTACATACGCATTTGAGCATGGACACGGGCTGTCGCGATATTCGGATCCGAATTTCTTTTTGTGTAATCCGTACGTTAGGCTTTCGTTTTGGTTGATATTGCTGGGGCAGATTTTGTATCCGCTAAAGACAGCATCAGCGGACCAGATTACAATTCAGCGTTTGTTGAGCACGAATAGCTATAAGTCAGCGTTTAAGGCACAGATGACATCTGCGTTTCTGACAGCTCCGTTTTCGATGGTGCTTTGGTTTATCGGGTTGGGGATATTTTCGTATTATTCTCAGAACCCCGATCCGACGGTAAAGTCGGGCGATGTTGCATTTTTCAGATTCGTAGCGACCCAGCTGCCGACGCCTATTCCCGGGCTGATAATGGCGGCGATGTTGGCAGCGGTTATGTCAACGCTTGATTCGGGAATGAACTCGCTGGCTGCGGTCTGGCTTAAGGAATTTCATCAGCCTTATATCAATAAGGATATGACCGAGCGATTGCAGGTAACAGTTTCACGATATGCGACGTTCATTATCGGAGCAGTAGCGGTACTGGTGGGGATTTTGATTTCGCTTTCGTCGGAAGAATTAGGCCAAAGCGTAGTTGAGGCAGCGACGATATTCGCTGGGCTTGATGTGATAATATTCCCTGCATTTTTGTTTGCGGTATTGTCGAGACGTGCGAATACGACGATGATATGGATATTGGCGGCACTGTTGTGGGGTTTGCAGTTTGGAACGGTAGTTTGGTATGTCGCTTCGACGTATGCAGCTAACCCGCATTTCTCACAAGGTTTGCTTTTGAGTGGATTTTTGGGCACAAACAAGCAGTAAATGGTTTATTGTGTTTGTCAGCGTCGCGGTTTTCCACAAACAGCAGGACAATATGA
>WFQY01000376.1 GCA_015486815.1 Phycisphaerae bacterium
ATTTTACACCTGAAACAACAAAACGGGCGGGTCGGCAGGTCGGAAGGTTTTTCTACCGCAACCTTTTTGCCGCACGTTGGGCAGGTATATTCAATATTCGCTCGAATCATAATCCTTATGTTTCTCCGTCTTTATCTTTTGCAGGAAGCTGATTTAATTCTCTCGGCTGAACATCTACTCTGCCGATGGTCGGAATTTTATCGGGCTGACCTACTCCCAATTCGTTGAATCGTCTTGCGGATGGCATAAATCTCGTTTCGAGAGAAGCTACCGCTCGATTATAGTTTTGAACTGTGTTACTAAGCGAATTTCCCACTCTCGCCAAATGCTCCATAAGTGTCGTCATACGATCGAAAAGTTCCTGTCCGAGCTGGCGTATTTTTTCCGCATTTTCCGTTAGCTTTTCTTGCCGCCAACCATAAGCAACCGCTTTAAGCAGAGCAATCAACGTTGTCGGACTGCTTAGCACGACACGATTGTTTATCGCATATTCTATTAAACTATGGTCAGCAGCGATGGCAGCGGAGTAGAAACTCTCACCGGGCAAAAATAGCACGACGAATTCTACCGAGTTATCTTCGAATTGTTCCCAATAGGATTTTGAGCTTAGCTGTTGAACGTGCTGTCTGATAGCTTGTGCATATCGTTTCATCGCTTCACGCCTCGCTTCTTCATTGGTAGCATTGACCGCATCGATATACGATTGAAACGATATTTTCGAATCGACCGCTATTTTCCTATTGCCTGGCAGATTGACGATCATATCCGGACGAAGCCGACCGGACGAACTCGTAGTCGATAGTTGTTCGTCGAAATCACAATGTTCGCTCATTCCAGCAAGCTCAGCTGTTCTGCGTAGCGTCATTTCTCCCCACTTTCCGCCGACCTGCGGATTGCGCAAAGCTGTCGCCAATTCACCCGTTTTGCTGCGAAGCTCTTGGCTTACCTGACTTATCTGCTCCAAATGTTTTGATAAGTTACCATATGCTTCGCTGCGTGTTTTTTCTATCTCGCGCAGATATTTCTGATAGTTGCTTAGTGTTTCCGACAATGGCTTGACCATTGCCTCTATCTGTTCCTTATGTTGAGACAAATCGCCTTTGGTCTTGTTCATCAACGAATTGATTGTTTCTTTCGCTAACTGCAGAAAATCCTGCTTGCTCGTTTTGAGGGCTTCGTTTGCAAGTGCGTTAAATGCATCTTTGAACTTTTCCTGTGCGTCTTTCAAAAGCTGCTTTTGCTCTTCGATATTTTTGAGTTGATTTTGAGTTTCCTGACTCAGCTGACCTACACGCTCGGTAAGTTCTGCTATTTTTTCATCACGCTGGTGCAGGTCTTCGGTTAATTTTATTTCACGCTGTTGCATAATTTCAAGCTGACCTTCGAGTTGACCCACTTTACCTGCCTGCTTGCGCGTTGTCCATAGCCAACCAACAATAAAACCTATAAT
This sequence comes from Phycisphaerae bacterium, assembly GCA_015486815.1. Classification (GTDB taxonomy): domain Bacteria; phylum Planctomycetota; class Phycisphaerae; order JAAYCJ01; family JAAYCJ01; genus S014-18. The sequence goes on from WFQY01000376.1 coordinate 1,451, forward strand.
AACCCCGATAACGATATATAATATTATCCACATAAAATTTTTCCCTTTCTAACCGGCATCAATGAATTTGAATTTATCACCGAGCCTGCGAATCAACTGCTCTCGCAATTTTTTATGCTCGACCTTCGCCAAGTGCGGATCGTCCCGCAGTATTTTTTGTACATCATTCCTTGCAATTAACATCAATTGATAATCATCTATCAGGTCAGCTACTTTCAATTCCGGCAGCCCGTGTTGAGCTGTTCCGAAAAATTCGCCAGGCCCACGGATACGCAAATCCTCTTCCGCAATTTTAAACCCATCGGTGGTTTTTGTAAATACGCTGAGACGCTTTTTTGCAATCTTGTTTCTTGCATCTGCAATCAGCAGACAATATCCCTGCTGACCGCTTCGACCGACTCGTCCGCGAAGCTGATGAAGCTGCGATAGTCCGAACCGTTCCGAATGTTCAATCACCAAAACAGTCGCATCGGGCACATCGATCCCCACCTCGATCACAACCGTTGCTACGAGTAAATCTATTTGCTTTTCCTTGAATTTCCGCATTATGTCGCGTTTTGTCTCACTTTTCATCTGTCCGTGAATTAACTCGACTCTAAATTCCGGAAAGACATTTTTTGCAAGATATTCCGCTTGTTCCGCTGCTGACTTTAGTTCGAGCTTATCGCTCGGATTCAAAAGCGGATATACGATAAATCCTTGTTCGCCAGCTTTCAGTTTGCTTTTGACGAAATTCCATACTTCATTAATTTGCGACTGACGATATAGTTTGGTTTTGACGGGTTTTCTGCCGGGCGGCAGTTTATCGATTGTCGAGACCTGTAAATCACCGAAAATCGTCAAAGCCAAACTTCGCGGTATAGGAGTAGCTGTCATTACCAGATAGTGCGGGCAGATTCCTTTGGATTGTATCGCTGACCGCTGAGCAACGCCGAATTTGTGCTGCTCATCGATAATCACAAGTGCCAAAGATGAAAATTTTACATCTTTCTGAATCAACGAATGCGTACCGATAAGAATATCTATTTTTCCCTCGCTTACTTCCCTAAGTATTTCATCTCTTACGGATTTCTTCATTCCGCCGACCAGCAATGCAATTTTCACCCGCGAGCCTTCGAGATATTTGCAAAGTTTTTGGTAATGCTGTTGAGCTAATATTTCCGTAGGAGCCATTATCGCAACCTGATAATGATTCGCTACCGCAACAAGCCCAGCGTATAAAGCGACCACTGTTTTGCCCGCTCCCACATCACCCTGTAATAGTCTATACATCGGACGAGTCGAATTCATATCCGATACAATTTCTCTAATGACTTTGTCTTGAGAATCCGTAAGCGGAAACGGAAAACGTCTGCGAATATGTGTATCAATCTTATCGCCGCAAGGCAATTTTACTGATTTTCCCGTAATTTGTCGTTTCCTACGCGAAAGTAATATTCCCAGCTGCATAAAAAATAACTCATCATAAGCAAATCTTAATCGTGCCTTTTCCGCCTGTTTGTGATTTGCGGGCTTATGTATTAATTTATATGCCTCTCTTATATTCAGCAGATGATTTTTGCGTAGCAATTCCGAGCTATGCCACTCTTCGATGTATTCTTCAAAATCTTCGAGCACTCTGCCCACTATGTACGCTACTGTTCGCGGATAGATTCCCTTTATCGTAGGATAAACCGGCTGAGTGTTAATTTCGTCCGAATCATCTTCGGGCGATGTGAGAAATTGTATTTTGGGATTGGTAAATACGGTATCGTCAAGCGAATAACTTACTCTGCCCGCAACTTTTATCCATTGCCCGACTTTGAGTTTTCCGCTAAGATAATTCGAATTGAACCATCGTATAGTCGTCCATCCGCTATCATCGCTTATATCGATGATAACCCTGCTCCGCCTGCCATATTGCCATTGGACGCTTTCTACCCGTCCGATGATAACCGCATCCTGATGTGGTTTAAGGTCAGCTATTTTCTTAACCCTACCGAAAAAACGATATCTGCTCGGGAAAAAATCTATTAGCTGACCGACGGTATATATACCTACTCTTTCGAAAAGTTTTGCCCTTTGAGGGCCAACCCCTTTTGAGAATCTTATATTCGTATCCAAGCCATCGGGATAATTCATCGGTTATGGAATAATCAATTCCTGACCAACCTTTAGCTTATTCGGGTCGGGAATAATATCAATATTAGCCTGCCAGATTTTACGCCAATATTTCTGATCACCATAGTAAAATCGCGATAGTTTATATAGCGTATCGCCTTTCTGGACAATGTGTTTTCTCACTATAGTTGGCTTTTGCGTCTCCAATGGCTGATCGGGCTGAATTTTTTCCACTGTCTCGGGTTTGGTAGAAGGAGCTGACGCAGGCTGTTTTGCTGTTGTAGGTTTTGTTACTTGCTTTGTGGGAGTTACTTCTTCCAGAGCAACCTTTTCGGGCTCTTTCTGTTGCTGCTGTTTTTGTTTCTTTGCCGATTGACAGCCAGCGATTCCAACCAACAAACCTATCATTGCGACAAAACCCAGTATCCGTACCATAACAATACTCCTACCAAAATAGATTTTCCATCGATAATATATCAC
>WFQY01000377.1 GCA_015486815.1 Phycisphaerae bacterium
ATATATCAGATGGTTCGTAACAGGCTTGACCCGTTTCTTCGCGGGAATGATATGATAGTATCAACCGGACATTCCTGTTATACGCTTATCGCATTAAGTACTTCAATACATCCGGATTATGTTGATCTCGGAGAGCAGGAGCAGATGGTAAGATTCATTCGCAGAATTTGTCCTGAGATGCGGGGGCTTGCCTGGTATACCGGCAGCATGATGTGTAAACGTACAAAACAAATTTTGGAACACAACAGCGAAATACTCCGAAACGCCGACAGACTGGATTTCGAATATTACATCAAGCCATGCATTACCCTGATGCGTGAAAGCATGTGGATTACCCGAACAAAAGAGGGAAATATTCTTACCGTTGCGGTGAGCAATATCGGCGGAGTCGATAGCGGTAAAGTCGCAATAAAATTTTTATGCGACGGCAAGAAGATAGGTGTCGGGCAGGTTGCTAAAATACCCGCAGGCAGGAATCGCACAGAAGACCGTGTTCTGATGAAATGCAGGCTACCTAAACTGAGCAGAGGGATGCATAAATTCGCTGCAAAAATTGTGGAAGTAGAATATGGCACTGTCCTCGACGGGACTATCGGGATGGACAGGATGATAAGGAACTAACCGATGAATACTATTACTTCAGAATATAATAGGAATGGCAAAATCAGACAATTTTATTGCATACTGTTGATTGGACTTTTATCTCGATCATTGTCTGCTGATACAACGTTTCGTCTTTATCCCACAAAACAAGCTACCGTAAGTATTAATTCTACTCATTTCAATAAGCTGATTTGCTTTGGTCGGCCGTGGTCTGATTATTCACGCGCACTGTTGAAATTTGATTTGTCGCAAATACCCGCAGAAAAGTTCGGCAGGGTGAAACGTGCGATATTGAAGCTCTACGTAAAACATGTGGAAAACCCCTCGAAAAAACGGACAAAATTATTGATGATGACCACAAGCTGGAATAATAATGTTTCGTGGAGCGTGCCCGATGAAAAATCACATTGGAAGATGAGAAAGCAATGGTCGGAATTCGATTACAGTACTGATGATGACTTGCAGTTTCCTCTCAAAATAGCCCAAACCGGTGAAGTTGCAGTGGACATCACGCGTATAGTCGATGCTTGGCTGTATCAGGGCAGAGATAATGATGGTGTAATGATAAAAACAGGGGGGTATATTGCCGGACGACCGAACGCGGGCAAGTGGGAAATCGAGTTTTCGTCATCAAAGGATAAACAACATAGTCCCAAATTGATAATTGAAATGGAGGAGAATAAAAAACCAAAAGTTCTCAATAGATATCCCTCGGCATTTCTACCTCCGATAAATCAACCCTATCTGTTTGTTTGGTTTGGAGGTATGCCGGCATACTTTCCCGCAAGAGTGTTCAATGTAGCTGCCCCGGTATCAAATTCTCGATTGGACAGAGGTATTTTGCAGTTAAACTGGTTTTGGGGACCGCAAGACCCCTATAGAAAAAGTGAGAAAGCTGTTATTGATGCCTACGTATCAGCCGCCCGCTCCGATGTTTTCGGTTTTGCTGTCGATGAATGGCAAGACCCGAATAATAAAAAAGACTCTCCTTGCTATAAGAAGAATCCATATGAAATAACCGGTTCGATAAAGGGGCTTATCGAGGCGAAACAAATAGCACCTGATAAATTCTGGGCAGTTTACTGGAGAGGAGAAAAAAGCATAATTCCTCTTGTAAAAAAGAATCTTCCTGACCTGTTGATTATCGAAGGATATACTCATGCACGCAAGGGTGCGCCTGGGTCCTGGACAGTAGGATTCAAAGGTTGCCTCTCCCGTATTGATAAAGCGCGTAAGCTGGGAATGATAGAAAAAACCGTACTGATGCTCGGGATGATTGAAAAACGCGAAACCTATCCGTCCAATCATGTTCTCACTCCAGAGGTAATCGAGAAGCAGGTAGAAACTGTTCGCCGCTATGCACCAGAAATGCCGGGGATTGGGTTTTACCATGCCAATGATCCCGTCCTCGCCAAAGCGGCTGATGATGCCTGCAGAAAATTTTATATCGAACCTGCCCCGGAAATACAGATTGTAAATCCTCGGTTTCAGCAAAAAATCGATACGATGCACATTGAACTGCGAGTGAAGGCGAAGTGCAAAGGTAAACGGAAAGTAAAGTTTTATCGCTGGTTTATTGATAACCGTGAAATAGCAAAAACGACTCTACCATATTACATTATTGATGTCAGAAGTGAACTACCTGGGATTCATATGATGACTGTCCAGGCAATAGATACGGACTGGTATCGCAGTGCCTGTCAGATTCCTATTATTATTGCTTCTGCATCCCCATAATATGTGGAGTACCAAGAAACCTAAAAACATTCGTGTGTATTGCTTGCAGTTAGCTTTGCTCGCTAATTGCAGCTGTAGGTGGAATATAAGCAAAACGTTTGGAGATAATGCAAGATGAATCGGACCTTAACACAAAAACCCGGGTTTACACTTATCGAGCTTTTGGTCGTGGTTGCGATAATTGCGGTACTGGTGGCGATGCTTCTGCCGGCATTGTCGATGGCGAGGAGTCAGGCGAGGACGCTTTTATGTCTTTCGAATATGCGGCAGATAGCTACTGCTAACGTCTTGTATCAAAATGCCAACAACGACTATTATGTCCCGGGCTATACGTCAGGAGGGCATGCTCCGTGGGGATGGGTTGATTATCCGGCTCGTCTCAATCCCTATCTGTCAAAACCCGAACAGGTGCAGGGTACCGAACCTAAATCGATATGGGTATGCCCCGCTGACTGGATAGTAAATTCACCGTGCAGCGGACGGTTTGCATATTATGACGGCAGCAATCATCATTATCTGAGCTATGGCATACATAAAGCAAGGGACATGGCATATTACAAGGAGGGATATGGAATCTGTAGCTCGGTTGGTACAGGGCTTCGCAAAGCAGGTGATATAAACTCACCATCGTCGTTTCTGATGTTTGTCGATACGCCCTGGGACAGGCGGCAGATATATTGGATTAAGGGGATAAATTCTTCGGGCGGATGTTACACATTACATCGCGATAGATACATAAATTTGGTAGCAGCTGACTGTCATGCTGTTGTCGAACCGGGGTTTATACCTTTGGGCGGATGCTGGGATCTCGCTCCAAGCTGGTTTATTGATAAGTAATTGTGCGTTCCATTCAAATCATATCATAGGAGTTTCGTTATGTTCAAATTATCCACACAAGGAATAGTTGTGTTGGTATTGGTGCTTTCTGTTAATGTACAGGCGATATCTTATCAGGTCGTCAAAAATCCGTACTTTACCGAATGGTCGGAAGGTAAGCCTGTGGATTGGTGCGTTATAGGTAATCCCGACGTGTGGTTCACGGACAGCTTTTCTGATTCTAAACATACGATTTCAATGGGAAGCAGAGTTCAGACAAAGGAAGGTGATGGCTTGATGCAGCGTGTGAGTTTGCAAAAAGGCCAACGATATTTGCTTCAATGTTTTACGGGCGTTCCTAAGGGCGGTCGGGTAGAGGTCATCATAAAAGACATAAAGACCGGAAAAATTTTACTGCAGAGAACCGGTACAAAATATTGGCCTGAAAAACATAGCGGGTTTTTCACAGCTAAGGGTTCGCAGGCGGAGGTGATTATTCGTGTTGTGAAAGGTTCGCATCTATGGGTTGATAAGGTAACGATAACACTAATGCAGCCTAATCCGACTCCGTCGATGGTATCTATTCCGAAAATTCCTGTGTATTATTCAAGCTGGGATCCGCAATGGCTTGATGTTCTTAAGGCGGTGAATGTTATCGATTCGGAAATTCCTGATGTTCGGACATTTGCGAAATTGAGAAAACGCGGTGTTTTGGTTTTATCTCGCGTATCTGTTATCAATCGAGGCAGAAAGATAAAAAACGCTGATGATTTCAAAAAACAATGCGATGAGCTTGTCGCTCAGTGGATAAGCCCGTTTATCGATACGAAAGAAGGAGCAATTCCCGGCGGTGCCGATGGCATAGTCATTGACGAACTTGAACCGTTCGACAATGATGCACCGAGGCTGGCGCTGTGGGAAAAAGCACTTGGTCGGGTTCGTCGATTATTCCCGAACAAGGTTATTGCTGTCTGGGGTTCGGGGTCTATTGGTTCTGCTCCCGGCAGTAAACATTCGCGTGTGATGAAGATGCTCGATACGTATGCGGATTTATTTATGCTGGAGATATATCAGGCTACTTGTCCGAAGAGTCAGCGAAGTTACGGGCGAAATTTATCTGAATATCCGATAGCTGCCAGAGTTATAGCTCATACCAGCCCAAATCTAATTTCTAAAACCGTAGTCGTATTGGTTACTGCGGAAAACGTAATGATGAATTTTGATATCAGTCCCTATCACAATATGGTGAAGTGGCTCAAGGTTCAGCTGACGAATATTCCGCGACTCGGTCGGGAAAAATTCGGATTCGCTGGTATCGGGCAGTGGGTAAGCTATCGCGCACAAACAACAACTCTTATAGCGTTCGAAAAATATGTAAAGGAAATTTTTCTTGCTGATACTAAGCCGATACCACTCAAAGATGATGATGCCCGAAATGCCCTTTTAGAGCCGAGCTTTGAGCATACAAACAGTAAGGTCTGGAAAATCGATGGTGCGAAGTCTTCTTGCAGATATGCAGCCTATAAAGAGCATAAAAGTATTCCGCCATTACACGATAAGAAAGTTGAGCATGGCGGATATTTCATTAAGATGACGCGAAAAAATACTCCCGTTGCCATATATCAGGATGTAAAGGTTCAAAGCGGTAAGTCATATCAGATTTCGGTTTACACCCTACCTTTGTCGTCTCGAGCGATAGGTGAAATTAAAGTGTCAGCAGGTAACAAGATTCTTGCTAAAGCAACGGGAAAAATGTGCGGTCCGACAAAGTGGTGGGTAAGACTCGCTTGTACCTTCACCGTACCGGAAGATCAATCAGCCGTCAGAATAGAATTTAATGATAATGGATGTAACGTTGGCGAATCATTAGCATACGATTGGGTTGACTTGACTCCAATGGAAGGACTTAATCGGCCGATGAAGATTTTGTCGATTCCGCGGGTATCGTTCGGAAAGCTTCCTTATGAGATTACTGTCGTAGGCGAAAATTTTCTGCCGAAGTGCAATGTGCGGATTGGAGACGATATTTATTGCCGGGTCAAATTTGTATCGCCAAACGAAATAAAGGTTTTAATTCCTCAGCTAATCAGACGTGACAAATATACAATTACATTTTCGAGAAATGATTGGCTTGGCGATACTCAACCGATTGTGATTGAAAATGGTTTGATTGTAAAATAATGAAAGGGATAGGCGATGAATAGAAAAGCTGGCTTCACACTTATCGAGCTTTTGGTCGTGGTGGCGATAATTGCGGTACTGGTCGCTATCCTGCTACCGGCACTGCAGGAGGCGAGGGATATGGCTAAGGGTGCTGCTTGTATGAGCAATCTTCGTCAGCTCGGTCTGGCGACAACTTATTATCTTAATGATAATAACGATACCTATCC
>WFQY01000378.1 GCA_015486815.1 Phycisphaerae bacterium
CTTGAGAAGGAGCATATTAGAAATACGCTCGAATTAACCAATGGGAATCGGGAAAAGGCAGCTCATATCCTCGGCATTGCACCGAGGACATTATATCGCAAACTCAAGGAATACGGCTTGGCTGAGAAATAACTTTCGGTTTATTATCCGTTGACATTTTGGAAAGCTGCTGATAGCAAAGCTGTTACTATCGTCTGTGTTCCCGACTCAAGCCCCGTTATTACCGTCTGTCGGGTATTTTCATCACAGCCTACTATAAACCAGCAGACCATTCCTATCAGCAACCAAGCTTTGCCATAGATAAAAGACTTCATACCATACCTCCATTGATAAATTTGTGCATATTGATTTCCAGATACCTCTTAGCGGACTTTACACCTTCTGCGGTCGGCTCGAAATATTTTCCGATAATATCTTTAAGCGATCTTGCAGCGAGACGTTTGAGATATTCATCTTTTTTGTCCAAAAGCCTGATGACCAATAATAGCCCTTTACGTGAACCTAACTTTCCAAGCGTTCGTGCTGCACGAAGGCGAATCGTTACATCGGGGTCTTTCGCCAATATCATCTCTAATTTTTCTATCGCTATGTGTGTACGAAGAACACCAACCGCATCAATCGCTGTCTGGCGTACTTCCGGATGCGGATCGTCTAAAAGATTCAGCAATCCTATGACTGCACGCTGACCTCCTACTTCCATCAGACATTCCGCAGCTCGAATCCGAACAGCAGGGTCATTATCTCGAGACAGCGATAGTAACGCTCGCATTGCATTCGCATCTTTGCGCCTCGCTAATGACAATGCCGCTTCACAGGCTGCCAACTGTTTTATCCTACGCTCATTCGGCTCCGTTTGCTTTTTTTCACATTCTATCATTGTTTTTACCACTATAAAATTTTATGCTTTTATTATCGGATATTTCCATTTACCACTGAACTGCCGATCGGTTAATTTTAGTGAAAATTGCACCCGAACATATTAAAATCGGTTTGCAAAGTTTATTGTTGAATAACGGACTGAAACGATGCAAAAACTTTATACCTATAAAAATGGCTTTTCCGAGGCATTCAGGCACTTACGGACGCAACTGGAGCCTATTGAGCTTTGGTTTCGCAGCAAAGACAAAATATCAGCTGTCGAAAATGTCATCGAGCGAATATATCACCATCACGACGATGCACTTTGCGAATTTACCGAAAAATTCGACAACGTCAGACTTTCGTCCGATAACATCGCAGTTTCGAAAGACGAACTCAAAGCTGCTTATGAGCAAATCGAGCGCTCGATGATAGATTCGATTCAGCTTGCTATCGAGAATGTAACGAAATATCAACAACACATAAAAGTCTATCAGCAAGATGTACTCAAACAAGCTGGCGTGGAATTACGCACGTGGTATCAGCCAATCGAGCGAGTGGGAATCTGCGTTCCCGGTGCATCCGCTCCGTTGCCTTCGACAGTGATAATGTCAGCGGTGCCCGCAAAAGTCGCAGGCGTAAAGGAAATAGCGATTGTCTCGCCACCTCGACATAAAGGTTCTATACATCCGTTGATACTTGCTTGCTGTTATATGCTCGATATTACCGAAGTCTATCGTATAGGCGGAGCACAAGCGGTAGCTGCCCTCGCTATCGGTACCGAAACGATAAAACCCGTGCATAAAATCGTAGGTCCCGGAAACATTTACGTTCAGCTCGCAAAGAAAATCCTATTCGGTGCGGTCGATATTGATAGCTTTGCGGGACCGAGCGAAATTGTCGTCCTCGCAGATGAAGCTGCCAATCCGAAATTCGTAGCAGCCGACCTGCTCGGACAAGCTGAGCACGATCCGGGCAGTGGCATCCTCGTAACTGATAGCGAATCTCTCGCACAAGCGGTCGAACGGGAAATTGACAATCTGCTAAAGGAATTACCGCGAGCCGAGCAGGCGAAACGATGTCTCGAAGAATACGGCGCATTGATTATTGCGGATAACATCGATAGCGCTATCGATGTGGTTAACAAACTCGCACCCGAGCATCTTTCGATTCAAACGGAAAATTTCGAGCAGACAATTTCCAAATGCAAAACCGCAGGTGCGATATTCGCAGGCCCATACACCAGCGAGGCGCTCGGCGATTATGTCGCAGGCCCATCGCACGTATTGCCAACAGGCGGAACTGCGAAATTCTTCAGCCCGCTTAACGTAATGGATTTTATCCGCCATACAAGCGTGATAAGATATGACAAAGATGCGTTGGCAAAGGTCTATCCTGCGATAAAGAATTTTACCGAAGCGGAACAGCTTATCGCACACCAAAAGTCAGCTTCGATTCGTCTGGAGTAATTCGGAAATGTCAAAATTTGCAAGAAAAAACATATCGAAACTCAAACCTTACGTCCCCGGCGAGCAGCCTCACGCCGGCCAAAAAATCATCAAACTCAATACGAACGAAAATCCCTATCCTCCTTCGCCCGCTGTCAGAAGAAGATTGAAGACTATAAACGCTGATATGCTCAGAAAATATCCCGAACCACAGGCAGATAGCTTTAGAAAAACCGCTTCAAAAATCTTCAATATCGACCCACAGATGATTATCACGGGCAATGGCAGCGATGAAATTCTCACTATGATTTTCAGGGCGTTTGTCGAGCCCGGCGAGACCATCGCATATCCCGTTCCGACATATAGCTTATATCCCGTACTCGCAGACATTCAAAACGCTAAAATCGCAGAAGTACCATTCGATAAAAACTATCAGCTGCCTGAGAAACTCTCAACGATAAACGCAAAGGTAATTTTCATTGCTAATCCCAATGCTCCGACAGGCACATTTATTACACCCGATAAAATTGCAGAGTTAGCGCGAAAAACAAAATCGCTTATGGTTATCGACGAAGCATACGCGGACTTCGCTGATGATAATTGCATATCGCTTGTCAAAAAATTCAACAATATCATTATCATGCGCACACTTTCGAAGAGTTATAGTTTAGCGGGGTTGCGGTTTGGTTTTGCCTTTGCTTCGAAATCAATTATTGATGATTTGATGAAGGTAAAAGA
>WFQY01000379.1 GCA_015486815.1 Phycisphaerae bacterium
AAATACCAGAGCATCTTAATCAGAATCACAGCTATCGCTGCTCGATATAGCATCGATACAAGCCAACCCCAACTACCCCACCAGCTATTTGCGAACAGGTCGGGCAGATTTGACCAGTGTTCCTGAAAACGAATCCAGACAGCAGCAGCTGATGCTGCGAAAAACATCGACACAAGCAATATGCCGGTCAATAGGATGAACGGATATGACCAAGCGAAGGTGAGTTGATTTTTTCTTCTCGGAAAGTCGCTATTCATATAATCGTAGAAAAATCTGCCGAGCATTATAGCTAATGGTACGAATGCGGGTAGGATGTAATTAACGAGTTTTGTTTTTCCGAAGGAAAAGAATATGACGACAAACGCCAGCCAAACTACGAGAAGCTGAGCTGGTCCGTCGGGGCGTACTTTTTCGAAAGCGGCTTTGGTGTATCGAATGAGAGCGAGAATTGCAAGAGGTGTCCAAGGCAGTGTGCCTACAATCAGAGCTGCGAGATAAATTAATGGGGTTACGACGTGGCCAAGTTGATTGGTCTCGAAACGGGCGAAATGTTGTTTGATGAAGAAGTAGTGAAAGTAATCGCTATGTGTGCTTATCATATAGACGAACCATGGTCCTGCGATGACAATAACGATAGCTAATCCTAAAATCAGTCTGAGCTTCCATATAATTTGCAACCTTCGCTGCCAGAGTAGAAACAGGAAGATGACAGCAGCTGGTATAAGAATAGCGATAAGTCCTTTTGTAAGGACACCAAGAGCTATCGGAATATACATAAGGATAAACCATTTTGTCGATTCGGATTGGCAGTAATATCCTTTGATAAAGCACCAGAAAGTAAGAGCGATGAATGCGGAGAGATATATATCCATTCGAACAAACTTGCCGCACCCCATAATAGCGACGGTAGTAAATAGGACGGAGGCACTTATCATCCCGATGAAATGATTAAATAGGGCGGATGAGACGAGATAGGCGCTTAGCAGAAGCAGTACCGCACCGATGGCGGGTACTATACGAGCGGAAAAATTCGTTACGCCGAAAAGTTTGAAACTGCCAGCGGTCAGCCAGAAATACAAAGCAGGCTTATCGTAATATGGTTTGTTGCCAAGCCAAGGTTCGAGATAATTGCTACGCTCTACCATATTTCTGCTGACGAGCGCATATCTCGCTTCATCGGGGTCGGTAAGGGCAATGCGCCCGACTCCCGCGAGAAATACAGCTGCTGATATTGTCAACAGTAGTATTAGCTGAAGTATGTTTTGTTTGAAATCTTCGACCAATATTATTTCATTATCTATCGTTTGCATAATGCGAATAACCTTACTTAAAACCCGATGCAAAATCAACAGGAATAGTAGGCGGAATCAGTTTTCGCTGCTCCGCTAATGCAAGGAATTTTGTAATTGCTTTTCGACCATCCTCGCCAAGATCGAGAGTTCGATCATTCACATACATTCGTATGAAGGTTTCCGTCTCTTTTCTGCTTGCGCCGTGTGCAAAGTTTGTCGCATAGTCGAGTGCCTCATCGAAATGGTCGAGGCTGTATGATATGCTCTCGTAGATAATTTTGCATAGATCGCTGATGACAGTGCTGCTTAGTGAGCGTTTTATTGCATTGCCGCTTAGCGGTAGAGGTAAGCCCGTTTGTCGAAACCACCATTGCCCCAGATTGAGTATATTATAAAGATTGAGCGAGTTGTAGCTGATTTGTCTTTCGTGAATAATTATCCCTGCGTCAGCTTCGCCCGATTCTACTTGTGGCAGAATTTTGTCATAAGGTTCTTCGCAGTAGTCGAAATCTCCTATTGCCAATCGCAGTGCGAGAAATGCACTGGTCATCAATCCGGGGACAGCGATGGTTTTGCGGGGCAGTTCGTCTAACGATATTTGATGTTTCGCAATAACAATGGGCCCGTAATTTTCGCCCATACTCACGCCACAGGGCATAAGCAGATAGTTGCGTTTGATGTAGCTATATGCGTGGATGGAAGCAGCTGTTATGTCAAGGTTGCCTCGTACGGCACGTTCGTTGAGCTGCTGAATATCTTGAATGATGCGAATTATTTTGTATGGGCTGGATGAGATTTTCTCGCGAGCGAGGCCATAGAATATAAAAGCATCGTCTGCGTCCGGAGTATGACCGAGAAAAATTTCTTTGCCTGCCACTATGAGTCTCCCTAAAATTAGTTATTATTATAAGAATTTTTAATCGGTAATGCAAAAAGATAGGGAGTAAAAATATGGCTAAAAAAAATAACATTTCAAAGGGTTTCGATTATTCGTTCGCAATTAATCCTTCGCAATTCGGTGGAATTGAATTGTTGAAATCTCTCGACGGTTCAAGCTATGGAAATCGTTTTGCTTTGGTAAATACGGGTAGTGGTTTGCATTACAAAGTGGTTGTCGATAGGGGACTTGATATTGCAGATGCGTTTTATAAGGGGATGTCGCTTTCGTGGCTTTCGCTGAGCGGGGTAACACGTGCGGAGATGAGTTTGAATCGTGGAATTGATTGGCTTTGGGGATTTTTCGGCGGACTGGTTGTTTCTTGTGGGCCTTCTTCCGTCGGTGCTCCGTGTGAAGATGGGGGAGAGGAGCTGCCGCTTCACGGTAGGCATTCGAATCTGTCATCTACGATAGAATCAATTGTTAATGCTGACCCGCTTAATGGGAGAAATTCGATGAGTATTACCGGTATTGTCAGAGAAGCGAGATTGTTTAGTCCGAATATCGAACTTCGCAGAACAATTAGCTCGCCGTTGAATGAATCGAAAATCGAAATCGAAGATGTTTTCATCAATCGTGGTAATGTGAAATCGGAGCACGCTTGGCTGTTGCATATGAATTTGGGCTATCCACTTATCGAGCCGGGTGCGGAATTTGTCTTCAAAGGCGAAGTTATGCCTCGTCCTGATTCTGTTGATTATTTCAATAAAAGGAATTTCCGAATATTGCCCAAGCCTATCGAAGAGCATCGAGGGTTCGGCGAAGCTGCAGCTTATATTGATCCTGCGACGGATAAGAACGGAGTTGTGCATTGCGGCGTGATAAATTCGAAACGTGGAATTGGTTTGAAAATCAGTTTTGCGAAAAAGGATTTTCCACGATTTATTAATTGGCAGCACTTCGGGCCTAACGGTCAATATGTAATGGGTATCGAGCCTGCGAATTGTGGTGTCGAGGGTCGAGATGTCGATAGAAAACGTGGTTGGCTTAAATTCTTAAAGCCCGGCCAAAAGAAAAAATATCACGCGACGATTGAAGTTTTGGAAGGCGCCCGTCAGCTTGATGAATTTCGTAAACTATGCCGCTGATGTTTTATTTTTGTTTATCATTGCGCTGAGATCGCCACGCTCGTTTCACTCCTCGTAGATGATATGTAGGGGCAGACCTATGTATTTGCCCCAAAATTAGGGCGGACACGCAGGTCCGCCCCTACGGATTTGCATTTTGCAGGAGTCTAATGACAGGCGGATGTGGGAGAATGTTGTAAAGGTTTTATTGCCGTTCGAGTATCATTACAACTTTTCTGCTGATCGTAAATCGATCTCTGCATATTTTAGCCATTCTTTAGCTTGCTTTTTCATACAAAATTTTTCCTGTTTCCATTATCTCTTTGGATAAAGAGCTGCTGCATTTTATAAATTCTTCGTATTCCGGTATTGTATATACCAATAAATCTATAGCGATTTTTTTGTTAATGTTACGGATGAGTTTTCTGATCTGTAATTTCATTTCTAACTTTTCATCATAATCTTTCGGAACTCGATTGCTATTTAATACGACGAGTAAATCCAAATCGCTATCTTCGTCTATCGTTCCCTTTGAATATGAACCAAATACGATTATTATTCTCGGGTCGATTTTTTTCAAAGCCTTCAATATTCGAGTTAAATATTTGTCGAATTTCGTCTCATTGGCCATTGAGCATCCCATTAGAGTTTTTATAAATTTTCGCTTATCAATAAATACACAAACTCTCCTATCTGTCCATACTTTCGCTGGCGAGGTGATTTGAGTATAATTTCAAAATAGCTAATCGGTAGTTTCAATTAGATGAGGAGAATTTACTATGGCGGAAAGATTTGCGGTTATAATGGCAGGTGGTTCGGGAACGAGGCTTTGGCCTATGAGCAGAGCTGACATGCCTAAGCAACTTCTAAAGCTGACACCCGAAGGAAAATCATTGCTACGCGTGAGTATCGATAGACTTTTGGGGTTATTCGATTATGAGCACATCTATATAATAGCAGCGGAAAATCATATCGAACCGATTGCACGGGAAATTCCCGAGCTGCCAGCGGACAATCTTATAGGCGAGCCCATCGGCAGAGATACAGCGAACGCTGTCGGACTGTCAGCTGCGATTTTGTCAGCTAAATACTCGGGGGCGACGATGGGAATATTCACAGCTGACCATCTGATTGAGCCTGTGGATAAATTTCAGAATGCACTTAAGCAGGCTTACAATAGTGTCGAGCAATATCCCGAATATCTCGCAACGTTTGGCGTCAAGCCGACGTGGGCACATACGGGGCTCGGATATATTCATCGGGGCGAGCTGTTCGTAAAGGAACCTATTGCGGTTTATAAGGTGATAGAATTTAAAGAAAAGCCCGACCAACAGACAGCGGAAAAATATCTCGCTAGTGGTGAGTATTATTGGAACTCGGGTATGTTCGTCTGGAAAGTCGAAACGATACTCGAGCAACTCAAACAGCACTTACCTGCAAATGCTGAAAAACTTATCGAATTGGGCAAAGCCTATGGTGGGGACGATTGGGCGGAAAAGGCATCGAAGATTTATCCGACGCTTGAGAAAATCAGCATAGATTTCGCTGTGATGGAAAA
>WFQY01000380.1 GCA_015486815.1 Phycisphaerae bacterium
GTATATAATTTAATACATAAGTTTAATTTTTTATACTTATTATGGATTTGCCGAAATTATGAATCTACTGGAACGCGGACTGAAAATATTGGAAATCCTCGCTAAATACCCCGATGGTGCCGGCTTTACCGTTATCAATCAACAATTAGGCGATATCAATCGAGCATCTCTGTCAAAAACACTTAAAGACCTTTCTCGATTAGAGTATATTATGAAGGATACGGAAAGCGGGGTATATTTTTTAGCTCCGCGAATAAACAAACTGATGAATGCCCATCGAAGCAAAAAAGAATGGCTAATCAACAGATATAAAAAGCCGTTGAGGGAAATTGCCTGTAAATACGAGACAACAGCTATCTTATTCGAACGGGTTGGCAACAATTTAATCAGTATTCACAAAGAAAAAACGGAAACTTCCCCGACAATGCAGGATGTGGGAACCGTCAACAAAGAGATAATGTCATCGCCATGGATGCAAGTATTAGCTGCTCTTGATACTGAGATTTTCAAAAATATTCGGAATCCACGCCATCAAAAAGCACTTAAGGAAATTGCAAAACAGAAATTCGCTTATGATGACCAAAAGGTGTTTAGAAATATCAGAAGGCTTGGCTTTCCGATATCGGATTATGACGGATATATAGTAGGATGTGTCGGCATAGGGGGAACTGTCTTTCAGATAACGAATAAAAACATAAACAGCATAATAAAATTTGTTCAATCGAAATTAGAGGAGATACGAAAATGACAGATCAGCCAAATGTTTTGTTTATTCTTTCTGACCAACACAACGCAAAAGTTTTGGGTTGCAAGGGACATCCGGACATTAAAACTCCCAATCTCGATAAATTAGCCGAGCAGGGAGTACGGTTCGAGAATGCTATTACTCAAAATCCCATTTGCACACCAAGCAGAGTCTCTTGGCTCTCGGGCCAATATTGCCACAATCACGGATATTATGGCCTTAGCGGACCTAATCCCAATGGCCTACCCAATATAATCGGACATTTCAGAAAGTCAGGCTACAGGACAGCTGCCATCGGTAAAATTCATTGTCCGGAATATTGGATCGAAGATAGTTGCGATGTATATCACGAAACGACGGAAAACTGTAGCGTAGGCGGACGTAGCCCGGAATATGCAGAATATCTCGCGGAACGCGGATTAACCGATCTTGAAGATCACGGAGCACTTAACGAATTCGGTAAAGCAGGCATACAAACGGTTGATGCCAGACCGTCGAAAATTTCTTATAAAGACGGACAGGAAGGATGGGCTGTCCGAAAAGCGATGGAATTTATGTCGCAATGCGCAAAAGACAAACAGAGATTTTTCCTACACGTAAGCCTGCCCAAGCCTCATCAGTGCTATACCCCTGCCAAGCAATTTTGGGACCTTTACGATGAGCCAAAACTCACATTACCGCCGAATGCCGAATATGATATGAACCAAGCCAAGAAAGCCCCTCATTTGATTCGTGCAGCTAAGGGTTGGCGTGAAGTACGTTGGCAGCTATTCGAACCTAAGACATTCGAAGCGGGAAGATTGCGTAAACTTCACGGCTATCTCGGCAATGTAAGCCACGTCGATTATGCTGTCGGTGAACTTATGGACTGGCTTAAACAAAACGGATTGGAACAAAATACAATCGTTATCTATTCATCCGATCACGGCGATTATGCTTGCGAACACGGAATAATGGAAAAAGCGCCTGGGATATGTTCCGATGCCATAACTCGCATACCTCTTATTTGGCGTTGGCATGGAAGGTTTAAAGCTGGCTATGTAGTATCGGAAATAGTGGAAACCGTTGACCTTGCGAATACTCTTTGCTCGCTTGCTGGCATCGAGCCGATGCTGACCGCTGACGGTAAAGATATATCACATCTGCTCGAAGGTAAATCCGGACAAGTGCGGGATATCGGAGTAACCGAATTTGCTTGGAGCAAAAGTCTGCGCAAGGGAAAATACAAATTGGTATATTACCCGCGTGATATGTTTGTTGATGAATATCCCGATGGCTTTGGCGAGTTATATGACCTTGAAGCTGACCCGTGGGAAATGAAAAACCTATACTTCCAGCCCGAATATGCGAACACAGTTCATCAGCTACAAAAGGAACTGTTCGATTGGCTTATCACTACAACTCGCCCTACGACTATCCATCCGGAATTTTCAGCGATTGGAAGCCAGTGGATAACACGATATAATAATTTCGTTAATCCCGATGGAAAATTACCGCCGACAATTATCAGGCAGACACAACAGAGATACCCCAACTATATCTAAAAGATATAACGCACCCCTTACGCACCGTTGACAAAAAAATTCCAAAAATTTAATTAGATTTCATTGACAAATAACTGGTATGCTGGTATAATACTGGTAGTAAAGGTAAGCTAAAAAATCAGATCTGCCCTTTCACCAAGATCAAGGGTAGCGTGTAATGCACTATAAATAAAGGAATTAGAATACGATGCAATATATGGCTAAAAGAGAATACGAAAGAATAGCGGACTTTATTCGTTATGAGCTTTCCAATAAGCCTTACAAAACGGGAGATAAATTTATAAGCGAGCGTGAGCTTGCGGAGCAATGTGGGTGTAGCAGGGTTACTATCCGCACAGCTCTGGAAAAAATCGAGCGAGAAGGACTACTTGCAAGAGTGCCGGGCAAAGGAACATTTGTTCTCGATAAACTTACTCGTTTGGAATCGACCTCACCTCCCGCTATAACAATGATAAGCCTATTGATTTTCAACGCACCAAAAGCTGGGCATTACGGATGGTTTATAAAGGGATTTTGTGAAGGCATCAAAAATAAACCGATAACGCTCTTTCCTTACTTCCTGGACAGTGGCATAGATGACGAATTTTCTCTTCCGGATTATCTGGATAGATGCGCCGGCTATATAATTGCGGGTGATTATACGCAAAAAGATATCTCAAAATTTCTCGTCAAACGCAAGCCTATGGTCGTTATAGGGATGGCGGAAGATGAATTGCTTCGCAACATAGGCGGATCTTATGTTCAGGTCTGCTGGGATCATCGAACGTGCTATCGTCGGGGAGTTGAACTTTTATTGGAATACGGATATCGTCAGCCCGCGATTATCGTAGGATCATATCACAGTGCATATCGCGAACGAATCGAGGGATTTCTTGATGGTTTAGCTCAATTGGGAATAGAAGCTGATAACACCAACATATTTATTCTTCATCCGGAACAAACTGGTGGAATATCCGGAGCGAAAGAAAACGAGAGTATTATGGAAAAAATATTGTACGGGCATAATGAATTTGACTCGATTATAACGTGCGTAAAAGAGGAATTGCTCGGTGCGGTTCTCCGTAAAAAGGGAACATTACATAAGTATGGGCTGCTGCTGGAAACGGGATATCCGGATGATCTGGTCGAGGCTTGTGGCATAAGTGAGATGAGGCTCGACCATTGCGCAGCAGGCAGATTAGCAGCCCAGAAGATGATTCAACAGCTTAACGATCGAAAGCAACTTCAGCAACGCATTACGGTACCGATAGAAATGATCATTCACAAATCGTCGTTAATTTCCAATAACCAAATTAATGATTGATTAAGAAAAGGATAAATTATGAGTTATACCGACCCGAGACTATTTAAAAGATATTCGGAGAATCCGATACTTACGCCCGAGAACATACCCTATGAATGCAGGCTTGTGTTCAATCCTGCTGCTTGCAAAACCGACAAAGGCAAATATGTACTTATTCCACGTACTGTCGGATATGATTGGACAGAAGCACTGCTTGTTGCTTTTAGCGACGACGGATACAAATTTGAAATAGAATCGGAGCCCGTGCTTGTGCCCGCTGACGATGAAGGTGGAAAAATCAACGACCCGAGGATCACGTACATCGAAGGGTGGTATTATCTGACATATTGTAGTGATCCGTCTTGGCCCGAAAATCCCCCTGTGCGTGATGAAGGGATTTATTTATGCATAGCTCGTTCGCGTGATCTTCGTAATTGGGAGCGGATATATAAATCCGAGCCTGACAACCGAAACGCTGTTATATTTCCCGAACGAATTGATGACTTATTTGCAAGGCTTGACCGTCCTTTTGCCCGAGGATATCGAACCGAAGGTTACGGATATGATATCTGGATCTCATTTTCACCCGATATGAAATTTTGGGGCAGGCATAAGCTTGTATTATCACATCTTGATATTCCGTGGGGCTCAAATCGTATCGGCCCCGGTGCCCCACCAATAAAAACGGATGAAGGTTGGCTTTGCATATTTCATGGCGAATTCATACCCGACGAGCAACAATTAGCTAATCATTGGGTTAAATGGAAACAGGGACAGACTCGCGTATGTTTCGCCGGCGCTATGCTTTTGGATCTCGACGACCCTTCAACTGTTCGAGCGGTTTCCGAATATCCCGTTTTGGTGCCGACAGAACCTTATGAATTTGACAGAAGATATCGTCCGAGTGTTGTATTTCCGACTGGTGCGATTTTAGAAGATAACAATGAACTCAGATTATATTACGGTGCTTCCGATACATCCGTTGCACTCGCAGTTGCGAACATTAACGATGTAATAGACTTCATTCTTTCGGAGGGCAAAAAAAGATCGGAAACGGTTACCTTCGGAGGACAAAAAAATGCCTCTTACAAAAATAAGAAAAAAATTATTCGTGCTCGATAGTTTTACATTAATCGAACTTTTGGTTGTGGTGGCGATAATCGCAGTATTGGTAGCGATTTTGCTGCCGGCATTATCATCTGCCAGAGAGTCAGCGAGAACAATCCAGTGTGCAGCAAAGCTATATCACATCGGTCAGGGTTTTCAGATGTACCTCAGCGATTGGAATGGCTATTTTCCCAATATGGACTATACAATAAATGGCTATCATCCCGAGACGATAAACGCAGCTTTACATCCTTATGTGCCTGCATATCCACCTCGTGAACATCCTACAAATTGGTGGAATGCCTCGGAATACTGGTTGTGTCCGAAAGCACCTTATCGTGCCTGTCCAAGCTATGGCGTAAATATGGGATTCAGCAGAGGAAACCTTAATACTCATCCGTGGGATGGCGTAGGGCGTAGAACTAAACTTTCACAAATACCCGACCCATCCAATTTTCTTGCTATCATAGAAGGTGGTTGGCATGGCAATATCACCGATTGGGACCCGGAAATTACCTATTGGGATAGATTTCATTGGAACGATAATTATAGGCTTTGTTGGGATACAAGCGTATGGGGCCCGCCATTTGATGGTCCTTCACGTTCAAAGGTTTCGTTAAGGCATAATTTTCATGCCTGTGCCGTTATGGTTGATGGTCATACCGTCATATGGGATATTGCGGAATATATCGATAACAATCGGTGGTTAGTTCCGAGATGAAGGAGACTCTGTTATGTTGAAATGGCTCATAATGACAGATGGTTTTACCTGACCTTATAAATTGGAGATATATTTTTGTGTCTCATAATTTAATTGCGGATTTATTTTTAAAAAGGAGATTAACTATGTCGAAAAAAATGTTTACAATTTGGTCAGTCGGTTTGGTTGTGGTTTTTCTTACAGGCGGCTCTTTAGCGGATCTTACAAGCTATGATGAGTTTGATGACACTGCTTACGATGGTACGTTCAATCCGAATTTATGGGAATGGCCTTCTTCCGATTTCTATTCTTATCAAGGCTCGGGATATGCAAATCTCAAAGGCTATGGTAGTGAGTGGATAAAGAGTAAAACAGCTTTTGACGTTCCTGATTATACAAGTTCCGCTTATTTAGTCGTTGAAACAAAGCTAATCTACTGGGACAACCATAAGATATATGATTCGTTTGTTAAGTTGATAGACTATGATCAGGGCAGAAACTTTGGTATGGTATTGACATATCCGAGCTACAGCAGCGGCGGACATTACAAAGCCTATATTGCTGACGGTGCTTCGCACGATACGCAACTGTCCCCTTATTATCCCGACCCCGAACCTAACCCCGATGGTAGTGGTAGCGGTGACTATCAAGGCACTAATAGCACCTGGGATTATCTTAGAATCTGCCTCGGTGATAACGGTAAATACTGGATGGAGTTAAAGCAGGATGAGTCAGCTAACTGGCAGGTAGTATATTCTAAGCAGATGCAGCAGAGTGAATGGCCAACTACAGTCAAATTCTTAGGAGACGCTAACTGGGGCTATCTTAGACTTGATTATGTCCGCTATGGTGTTATTCCCGAGCCTATGACTCTACTATTTATGATTTTCTCGCTTGGCTATCTGCGGAGAAAATAAGCTCTCGTTTTTGGCCGATGGCGGGAAGAAATTTCCCGCCATCGTAACAACAAAAACCATATTTGATTTGTTCGATATTTTGAGATTAAAGCACAAATATTGTTTTTAAGGAAATAAATCGATGGGAATAAAGTTTGTCCTCATAGGTGCAGGCAGTGCTACCTTTGGCAGCAGAACTGTAATTGATATTCTTTTATCCGAACGCTTCGCCGACAAAGATAACGAAATCTGGCTCGTTGATATTGACAGCAAAAGATTAGACAGGGTTCTTAAATTCTCGGAGCTTGCAAAAAATCATCTCAACAGAGAAATAAAGATATTCGCCACGACCGACCGAACAAAGGCATTACCAAATGCCGATTATGTTATCACATCAATAGCGACTCAACGGGCTCAGCTATGGGAGCAGGATTTCCGTGTGCCTATAAGTTACGGATTCAATCATCCTTATGGCGAAAATGGCGGGCCAGGCTCGGTATTTCACGCTTTGAGAAACCTTAAAATACTCATACCAATATGCGAAGATGTAAAACGATTAGCTCCCAATGCAAAGTTATTTAATTTTACCAACCCCGAATCAAAGGTGCTTCACTCGATGATAACCCTTACCGGAGTAGAAGCATATGGGCTATGCCACGGAATCTACGCTTGCATCGGTTTCATCTCAAAATACACCGGTATCCCAAGGGAAGACCTTGAAGTTACATCAGCAGGATTAAATCATTTCTATTTCGTCAAAAAAATCATCAACAAACGGACAGGTAAAGATATATTGCCCACATTGCTCGAACGAGTCAAAAACGATGATGCCATACCACCTTCTTTATGGAAACGTTTTATTGAGATATTCGATTGGCTGACTTATCCGGACAATTACCACATAGGTGAATATGTTTCCTTCGGAGCGGAATTTACCGGCACCAAATATCTGTTCGGTATAGAATCCCGCCCGCTGGATACGCCCGTTGGAATAAGAGGCTGGCGGTATCGAATGAGACAGGTATTAGGCGATAAAGTATTTGGCGAGATTCCCGAAGAACCGGAAATATCAATGGAAGACCTGCTCGACGGATATATCCGCAAAGGAAAAGTTGACGAGAACATTCTGAAAAACTCCGGCGAGATGGTTATACCGATAATAGAAGCGATGGAAACAAACACCAAGATAAGAGTTGACGCGATAAATCTGATAAACTCAAACCGATATATAGAGAATCTTCGGGAAGATGGTGTTATTGAAATACCAGCGTATGTTAATGGCAAAGGGATACATCCGATAGATACGGGCAAAATTCCCGAACCGATAGCTGGGTATATGAATCTGCAAATCTCAATCCAAAAAATGATTACAGAAACATTCGGAGCAAAATCGAAAAAATTTCTTTTGCAGACGCTTTTGCTCGACCCGTTCGTCAACAGTATCGAGAAGACAAAGTTATTGATTGATGATATGCTATATCTGCAAAAAGATTTCTTACCCGAGATGGAGTAATTAGTTTCAAGTCAAAATGAGGAGACAAGCAGAGATGATGAATTGGCGAATAGTTTTGATTCCTGTAATAGCTATAACAGCGACTCTACAAGCGGTAATTTTCGACAGCTTTGATGAGGGATATATCGATACGCAAAAGTGGACGGTTAATCTGAACTCGCAAACACGACACGCCCAAGCCATTGTTAAAGACAGCAAGCTAAAACTCTATGGCAACGGTAAGTGGTCATTTGTTGAAAGTAAAAAATATTGGCTAATTCCGCAAGGAAGAGACGGAAAGATAACGTTTACTATTTGCATTAATAGTTGGCGAAAATTTGATGAAGAAAATATCTGTGATTCGGGAATTTGGCTTACAGATAGGAATAATCCCAAAATACGCTTCGGATTCGGAATTTTCTGGAGAAAACAAGGCAAATATTCCGTACTTGTTGGCAGTTCGAGAGAAATAAAGGTAAACCAGAAAGTAACTGCGAATGTTAAAAACGCTAATTACCTACAGATAATAGTTGGCAGAAAGAATGGAAAAGGATTTTGTGAATTTCAATTTTCCGAAGATGGCAAAAAATGGAAGACATTGTACAAACGAGCGGGAATAACTTTACCGCAGGCAGTCAAATTAAAATTCGGTGCTTGCTGGGGAAAACTCGCAGTTGATTTTGTGGAGGTAAATTCAACCTTTAACCAAATATCAAAGTCAACGCCGCCTGCTAATTTATCACCCGACTCTACTTCTGATAATTATGAAACGCTGGAGACTTTTCCTGTCGTCTATATCCCATTTATACCTGACAAAACAAACGTTATACTCGATGGAAAGTTGAACGATAAATGCTGGCGGAACTCAGCTAAGGTTCTGCTTACACAAGCCCCGAAAGGACGCCCCGCTCCACCAACGCAAAAGACTTACGTCTATACGTTTTATGATAAGAATAATCTCTATATCGCATACGAATGTTTTGAAGATGCAATGGATAAGATCCTTGTTCGTCAGCGTACAGGTACAGATGTATGGGACGATGATTGTGTAGAGGTTTTCCTCCAGCCCGATATAGCCAATCAGCCCGATTATATATTTCACCTTGCTATTAATCCTGATGGTGCGAAAACCGATGAGTTGGGAATGTACAATTTCTGGCAGTGCGGAGCTAAAAAGTACAAAAATAAATGGATTGTTGAGATTAAACTGCCATTTAAGACGCTCGGATATACTCCTTCGAAGGGCAAAAGCTGGAAGGTAAACTTTTATCGTGAGGAAAGGCCTCACTCGGAATATCAATGCTGGTCAGCTGTCAGGGGCTCATTCCACGATAATGAACGATTCGGATTTTGCATTTTCGATAGAACAGATGCAAAGCTAATCA
>WFQY01000381.1 GCA_015486815.1 Phycisphaerae bacterium
ACAATGTATTACGAAGCAGATGCGGATTTGAATGTTCTCAAAGGCAAGACCGTAGGCGTTATCGGATATGGTTCGCAGGGACACGCTCATAGCCAAAATTTGCGCGATAGCGGGATCAGTGTGATCGTTTCCGAACTCCCCGGTACCGACAATTACAAACTTGCGGAAAAGCACGGCTTTAAGCCAATATCAGCTGCTGAACTCACCAAACAGGCTGATTTGGTAATCATCACCGTTCCCGATGAAGTTCAGCCGGTGGTTTACAAAAATGAAATCGCCCCGAACTTGAAAGAAAATCAAGCCCTCGGATTTTGCCACGGATTCAATATCCACTTCGGACAGATTGTCCCGCCGGAAAATGTCGATGTGATAATGATAGCTCCTAAAGGGCCAGGACATCTCGTACGAAGCGAATTCGAAAAGGGCGGTGGCGTACCTTGTTTGTTAGCAGTCGAACAAGACCATTCCGGTAATGCGAAAAAAATTGCTCTCGCATGGGCAGCAGGTATGGGCGGAGCACGTGCGGGAATAATCGAAACATCATTCGCTCACGAGACGGAGACGGATTTGTTCGGCGAGCAGGTAGTCCTATGTGGCGGAGTAACAGCGTTGATCAAAGCAGCGTTTGAAACACTCGTCGACGCTGGCTATCCACCCGAGCTTTGCTACTTCGAATGTATGCACGAGCTTAAACTTATTGTCGATCTGTTCTATCAGGGCGGAATCAATTATATGCGCTATAGCGTTTCGAATACCGCAGAGTATGGCGATTTGACCCGTGGCCCGAGGATAATCAATGAGCAGACCAAACAAGAAATGAAAAAGATCCTCGGAGAGATTTGCGATGGTAGTTTTGCTCGTGAATGGATTTTGGAGAATCTCGCAGGAAGACCTACATTTAACGCATTATACAAAAAAGATTACAATCATCCGGTCGAAAAGGTCGGCTTGAAACTTCGCAAAATGATGAAGTGGATCGACTCCAAAGAAGTATAAGAATAAAATTACAAATTACAAATGCCGAATGATAAATTCCTCCGATGCGTATAATTGCAGGTAAATGCAAGGGAATGAGGATACAGGCCCCGAGGGGGCGTGTTACGCGCCCGATGCCCGATAGGATAAAACAGGCATTGTTTTCATCGCTTGGTAGTGAGTATGGCACTCCCGGAGCTTTGCCCGAATTGGCGGTGCTTGATCTGTTCGCAGGTAGTGGAGCGTTTGGGCTCGAAGCTCTTTCGCGTGGTGCACGTCTGTGCTGCTTTGTCGAGCGATACCGACCGGCACTGAATTGCCTGCGTGAAAATATCCGCAAATTGAATCTTAGCGGACGTTGCTGGATAGTTGCCGGAGACGCTTTTTCTTGCGATATTCCCGATGAACCCACGGGCGTAGGTTGGGAGCTTGTATTTCTCGACCCGCCTTACGCCACCGTCGAAATCGAGTTAGCTGGCGTATCGGTGCCAGATTTACTGATGGCTTTAGCGGATAGCGGGAAATTAGCGGATAATGCGACTATAATTTTAAGACATCCGTCGAGTGTAAATTTTGATAGGAGAATAGGAAAGCTCTATCCTTATCAGGCCAGAACATATAGCACTATGTCTTTCACGTGGTTTAATTATGATAAGCAAATATCGTGATTTTTTTGAACCCGAAGTAGCAACTCGGCTTGGCAGATTAAACATAATTGCACGTCAGGCAGTCGAAGGGTTCGTTACAGGATTGCACAAAAGTCCGCATTTCGGATTTGCTATCGAATTTGCGGAACATCGGCCATACACGCCAGGCGATGATATCAGAAGAATCGATTGGCTCGCTTATGCGCGTACCGAACGATTTTACGTCAAACTAAATGAACAGCAGACCAATCTCCGCGCACAGATTATCCTCGATGCGAGTAGCTCGATGGACTATGCGAGTAATGGCATAACGAAGTTTCAGTATGCGAGATATTTAGCTGCTTTGCTCGGATATCTTATGCTTGCCCAGCAGGACGCTGTCGGGTTAAGCATATTCAGCGATAGCTTACGAGAGCATTTTAATCCGTCAGCGAGAATGTCCGCATTGCAGCGGATGTTCGATTCACTCGAGCAGATACGATGTTACGGAACAACCGCTATGGTAGATGTCCTTAACGAACTCGCTAGCAGACTCCGACAACGCGGCTTGATTATAATCATTTCCGATATGATGGACGATCCTCAGCAGCTAATGCGGGCGATGAGGCATTTCATCTTCAAAAAGCATCAGCTGATAGTGTTTCATCTGATAGATCCCGCTGAGCTTGAGTTTCCATTCGAGAATATCGCTCGATTTGTGGACTCCGAAACGCAGGAACAGATCGTTACCGACCCGCGTCAGATAAGGACGGAATATCTTTCCGTATTGAACGAATTTCTCAGCTTCTATCGCAAACAGTGTGCTGACGCAGGCATAGAGTATCTTCTTGTCAATACCGCTCAACGTTATGACCGGATGCTTGTAAAATATCTTACTATGCGAAGGAAATTGATAAAATGAGTCGAATTGCATCTAAAGGAAATTTGCGAATAGGATATTGTTTTTTTCTGCTGGTGTTCGTTGCAGGCTGTGGCTGCGATTTGTTTCCATTTCCACCGCAGCAGATAAGCTCGGAACTCGAACCTAACGACAGTTTCGAAGCGGCACAAAAAATAGCCCTCGATAGTAATTCGATAGAAATAACAGGCAGTTTGGATTCCGCTGATGATATAGATATGTTTAACATAGGCTCATTATCAGCTGGTACGAAACTCACCGTTAAAGTCAAAGCAGCGGATTCGTCATCTCTCAATAGCGTTACGATATCATTATTTGATAGCAAAGACGACATTGCCCGGCTCGAAGATGTTGATGTTTCAGCTTTGCTTTACAGTACCGCATTTACGCATATCATACGAAAATCGGGAACATATTATCTTGGCATATCAGCTGAAGATGACAACATATATGGCAGCTTGAATTATGAAATTCGCGTGGCCAAAGACTCATCAGCTGTGCCAGCAGTCAGCGGCCAAATAGTCTATCTCGATTTTGATGGTGCGGATAATATTACACTTGATGATGATTTCTATTCTCATCTTTCACCACTATCTTCCGCTACGGGTATATTTGACGATAAACAGGTAGCGGATATGATTGTCGATATGGTTCAGCGGGACTATGACGACCTGAATATTCAATTCATAAGCTCATATTATGCTAACCCGCCCGCTCAGCAGCACACAACGATATATATAACGGGCGACGAAGGTGATTATCTCGGTCTCTCGGAGCATATCGATTGGTACAACAACGACCATTCCGACATAGCTGTCGTTTTCGCAGGCTCATTCGATGCTAATAGTATGACACTTACGGAATATGCCCAATCGATTGCGAATGTTACCTCACACGAGCTCGGCCATCTACTCGGACTGATACATACGGACGATGATACTGAAATTATGGATGAAGCTACTCCGCCTCTATTACTCGAACAGGATCAGGATTTTCATCGCGCACCTATAGCCGATTTTCCTATAGGCTATCAGGACGCCCTCGATTTGCTCGACCTAATACTGGGGAGAAATTTATAAT
>WFQY01000382.1 GCA_015486815.1 Phycisphaerae bacterium
AAATAATAGAAAGGTAATCAAAGCGATGATAGACGGCAGAGCAATTAAAAGCATATCACAAGAAGGCGACGAAATAAAATTCAGCAGAGAGATTGTAATTCGCGAAAATAAAACTTTGAGGATAATAGTTGGCTGATGAAAAGAGCGGTGCCGGCAATTTCGATATTTTTGTATTTAGTCTGCATACTTTATGCTGTTGATATTCCTCTGCGTATTGTAAGCGGGGTGAATTCACGGTCGATGTCCAAGCCTGTTGGCTTAGCGAAAGGGACGATTGTTTGGCTTGACAGATATGATTTCAATAGTGCGTTATGGATAAAGAAAGGGCTAATTCAAAGCGAAAACGATATTGAGATAATTTTTAAATCGCAGGACGGTAGCGAAAAAGTCCTGCCACGAACTATTGTTGCGTTTAATTCCGTGCCGAATAAAAATCGTTTATTCTTTAAACTTTGTGAACCGCTTAAGCCATTCAGCGAAACACACAATTATTATCTTCGATTGATTTCGCAGAATAAGCAGGCTGAAGGGAAGCTTAGGGAAGTTTTGGTATATAGGGAATATGTTGGCCAGTTGAAACATAATGTAGTTTTCGAAAAGCTAAATATTGTAGGGGCAGAGGCAATACGAATTGAATTTAAGCTAAGCGTGTGTAAGATTATTTCCGGATTGTCTGTATTGCAGATTGTGCGAGGATATTGGCTTGACGCAGACGAAAAGGTAATCGGTAAATTTGCAAAATATGTAAACCCAAATCCTTCGGGATTTTTTGATGTGATGTGTCAGAAAAAAGTTCCAGCGGGGGCGAAATATCTTAAATTAGATATAGGCCTGCCTAAAAAGGTCAGCGGGCAAATTGCAATAAATGATTTGTTGATATTAAAAGGCGTTTTCGCTAATACCGGTTGCTGGCAGCCAAGAGTTGAAATTGTCGGTCAGAGATTTTATCCGAAGATTGCAATATATACGCATCACAAGCGCGTTAGAATTAATGATGATTTTCTCAATAGCCTGAAGATTACCGATAAGCTTTCTGATATAAATTGTGCCGATTGGATGAAACGATATATCAAGGTTAATGGTGAAGGATTTGTTATTCAAATCGAGCCGAAAAAGTTGATTTTGGTAGCTAACGATGAAAGAGGGAGAATTTACGGTAGAGCATATCTTGAGCAATTGAAAGGTAGGGCGGTTCCTTCGCAGATAATTGTCGATTGGCCTGAGAATAGGCATAGGCTGATGCACGTTATTTTGTGGCTAAGCAAGGTGGAGAAATTTGCAGACCGAGCGGATAGATATATAAAGCTCTGTTATGACAATAGGCTTAACGGGATAGTGTTGCAATCGTCAGCATATTGGCGGATTGACGAAAAGAAATATGCAGCTGCGCTTGATAAGATTCATCGAAAGATAAAACAAGCGGGTCTTGACGTTGTTCCGTTATCGTGGAATTTTCGTGATCCGATCAGTTGCAAGGATATCTCGGAGAGTTTTAATCTATCGTCCGGTAGGTGGGTGAGAGCAGAAGAATACAAATTGTCGAACTCGCCTGTATTGTTAAAGCCAAAATACGACGCATATCCTATGGGCAAAAAAACATCAGCGGGATATTATCCGATTGTGCTGTTGACCGAAGCATCTAAGTTTAGCTTGAAGACAAAAGACGGTACGGTATTGATAAAGGGAAAAGACTATGATTTGATGGGTGGCTGGCAGGATGGAAAATATCAGCCTATAGGATTTTATCGATTACCTTCGGCATCAGTGTGTGAAGGTGCAACGGTATTTGCACAGTACAATTATCTTGCGAGTATCAAAGGCGCAAGTTCGCATTGGCGGCAGACGTGCCTTAGTGAACCACGTGCATATCAACACGTTGAGAATTCCGTAGAAATCACAGCGAAGACGTTAAAGCCAGAATTTTATCACATCGGAGCTGATGAAATTATCACAATCAATCGAGATAGCAGAGATATTCTCAGAAAACTGTCTGCCGGTGAGATTTACGCTGACTATATAAAGCGAGTTTATAATATCATAAAAAGTAAAGACAGCGATGCTAAGATTATTATCTGGGCTGATGCGGTTAATAAATATCATTCGCGAGGATGGGTAGGTTCGCGATTTTCGGGTCTCGCTGAAGTTGCTATAAGGAAAATTCCCAATGACATTATTGTCGCAAGTTGGTCTGACGATTATCTCGATGAGCATAGGATAATTGATTGGTTTGGCAGGAGCAAATTTTGTTTATGGGCAGCTGGCGGATATCTGTCTGTTGATAAGTCTGTTCGATGGGCGAGAGAATTGTCAATTGCTCGTCAACGAAAATATAAAGCTAACGGTTATATTTTTACCGAATGGTATGCTGGCGATTATCTCGGCTTGGCGGAGGCTGCACGCTATATATGGTCATCGCCTATATATTTTCGAATTATAGACAAGAACACTTTGTGTGTATATGACCCGTTATCGTTTATCAAACGATGCAATCTATCCGAAATTGTTTCCGCAAAATCAGCGTCAAAATCAGCGTATATTGATGCGGACTTTGGCAATGACATTAATTGCGATACAAAATATTATAAAATTGATTTGACAGATGGGTATATCGAAGCTGAAGATAATTATGGCTTTGTCAGCAGAGTGAATTTTTGATTTCATTACAGGAAGTACAGATGAGCAAAATTCCCAAAAAACTCAGAATAGGCGTCGTTGGTATAGGCATAAGAGGCCAACATTCATACGAACAGATATTGAAGAAAGATTCGCGTGTGGAAATAGTAGCTTGTTCGCATTATCCGAATGCGAGTAAAGTACTCGAAGAAGGTGCGGATGAAAATTTTCGTCGTGAATATGCAAAAAAGCTCGGAGCGGAATATTATGATGATTATCGTCAATTGCTTGAGCGTGAAGACATCGAGCTTATCTCGCTTATGTGTGAGCCATCGCGTGCGTTGGAGCTTGGCAGGGAGTGTTTCGATGCTGGCAAAGATGTTCTGCGGGACAAACCGATGACGAAGACCGCTGAGCAAGCCCGCGGACTTATCGATTGTGCGAAAAGCAAAACGAAGTTATTGCTCGTCGCACTGCCTCTGCGATTTCATAGTGTACTTAATGAGGTTAAGCGTGATATATCCGCTGGCAGAATAGGGGAGATAATTTCAGCTACGATGGCGTATATCTGGACGAATGGCCCGCTTGAAGGGTTTACAGCGAGCAAAGATTATATCGAAGCCTATGGCGGCGGAGATGTGAATAATGCGGGATTTCACGCAATCGATTATCTCAACTGGATAATAGATTCGAAACCGATTTCGGTTTATTGTAGGCAGAATAGCTTTTTCTACGATGACTATAAAAAGATCGGGATGGAGGATTTCGGTGCAATAACCATTACATACGAAAGTGGCGCTATCGCGAATCTCATTACCGGTAGGATTCCCGCTAAACAAAAACCGATTGGCTGGGTGGACATAAGCGGTACGAAAGGTTCGATAGATGTTAGAAATTTTCGTGCAACGATACGAGTAAACAGCGAAGCGGAATTTTGTGATAATACGCCGCTTGATATGATAGGCAAAGCGATTGTTGATGTTGCACTTGAGAAACGGACGACGGATTTGACGAGAGGTGAGGATGCTTTGCAAGTAAGTTTGATATTGGAAGCAGCGAGAGAAAGTGCTATTAGCGGAAGTGAGGTAAAAATTGATGCGTAAAGAGACGGGTAATTGTGAATTCGAGCCGGTAAAGATTGCGGTTATAGGCGCAGGTCAGCCTAATATAGCGACGTCGAACCATCTGCCTGCAATAGCGAAAACTCCAAGCGTTAAGCTCATTGCTCTGTGCGATATTAACGAGTCGGGCGTTCGCAAAGAAGCTGAGAAGTGGAATGTGAAATATTATACGGATATAGAGGAGTTGCTGAAAGATGACGAAGTCGAGCTGGTCGATATATGTACGCCCGACCAATTTCATTGCGAGCATACGATACTCGCTGCACGAACTGGCAAGCATATATTGTGCGAAAAGCCGATGGCGATAAGTCTTGAGCAGGCAGATAGAATGATAGCTGAAGTCAAAAAGGCTGGCGTAAAATTTATGGTAGCTCAACAAAGACGATTTACAAACAAATTGAGAAAGATGAAGTCCGCTATCGACGAAGGGAAAATTGGCCAGCCGGTATTTGGTAGGGTAGCGTTCAAGGGGGCGTTTTTTCCGTATCCTAAAGACTCGTTTTACTATAAAAAGGAATCGGGCGGACAGTTTGTTCATAATGGTCCGCACCTTGTCGATTCTCTGTTTTTTCTTATGGGGCAATCGAAAGCGGAAACTGTCTATAAAAAGAGCAGGGCCTTTTATCCCTCGGCAGATGAAAAAATGGAAACGGATAATTATACGTCTGTTACCGTAAAATTTTCCGATGGCAGTATAGGCTCGATAGAGCAAAACCTTACGATGATAAATCCGAGAGGCTATCCTACTCGTGAAGAAATATTGATTATAGGTACCGAAGGAACGATTGCGTGGAATACGCTCGATGACTCTCCTATTATGGAATATAGTGCAGGGACAATATCGATGCCAGACCCGATAAGATTGAAATTGGAAAACGACCCGTATGCTGACGAAATTGCCTATCTTGCGAGATGTATTCGTATGGACATCGAGCCTGAGATGAATGTGGAATATGCTCGTAATATTCTCGAAGTATGTTTGTGAGAGTATATTTATGAGAGTATGCTTGTAACAAAACCTAACGGGTTGATTCCGGTATTAGTTTATTGGCATTAGTCTTTGGAATTATTGTTAGCTACGGTCGCATATTCCGGACGCGCATAAGCGTCTTTTGCTGGGATGCGTTTGTGCGTCGGAGAGAAAATCACGAGCATCTTTGCGGGGCATTTTTCAAAGGCTTGTTTGAGCGAGTCTATATCCTGATATTTATCATAGTCGATTTTTGCAAGATTATTCTCGACGCTAAATACATCGCTTACTCTCGCGCAAGCACCGCAGCCTATACAGCCGACTTCGCAGACTTGCCTGACAATTTTGCCTGGGTCTTTACTTGCACAACCGACAACAAGCATCGCTTCTTGCTTAAACGGGATAAGCTCAATTAAATCGCGAGGACATGCCTTTACGCAAGCACCGCAAGAAGTGCATTTGTGATAATCAAAAATCGGTAAGCCATTCTCTATATGCAAGGCGTCAAACTTACACGCTTCGACGCAATCGCCAAAGCCGAGGCAGCCATAAGCACAGCCTTGAATACCGGTAAGCAGATTGGCTTCGCTGCAACGCTGAACGCCTATATAAGGTTTTCTGCCTTTGCGGTTATAGTCATAGGCAGTACAGTGGATAACCGGGCGAGTCTTAACGGAGATCTCAAAACTCACTCCCATAATCTTAGCGATTGCTTCCGCACACGCTTGGCCTCCGACGGTACAGCCATTTACCGGCGCCTTGCCTTCAACGACAGCTTTTGCAAAAGCAGCGCAGCCAGCGTAGCCACACCCGCCACAATTTGCACCGGGAGTTGCTTTTTCGACCTCCTCGATTCGTGGGTCTTGCTCGACGTATAGTTTAACGCTCGCTATCGTCAGACCGACCGCAAATAGGACTGCCAATGCGAATAATACCGCAGGTCCGCTAAACATAACCGAAACACCTAATATCATTGAAACTCCGGAAAGCATAAGTTCTATCCTCTTTTTATCTCTTAATCAAAAATCCCGAAAATGCCATCGCGAGAATCGAAGCGATGATAAGTGTTATGCCAGGCCCTTTGAAATATTCAGGGACATCGGCGAAATCAAGCTCTTCTCTGATACCAGCCATTATTGTTATCGACAATGCAAAACCAAGACCACCACCGAGACTAAATACCAGTGCCTCGATGAAATTGTAATCGAATTTCTGAATAAACAGGCACGCACCGAGTATCGCACAGTTTGTAGTTATCATCGGGAGAAATATTCCGAAACTTTCGTATAAGCTCGGGAAAAATTTGTGTATATACATCTCGACCAGTTGGACAGCTCCTGCGATTACCAGAATGTACGTTATATATTGCAGAAACACAATGTTGAGTTTTACAAGCAGCAGATTGTAAATAAGCCACGTCAGTGAGCCAGCTACCGTCATAACAAAAGTAACCTGTCTCTTATACACATCTCCGAG
>WFQY01000383.1 GCA_015486815.1 Phycisphaerae bacterium
CATCCGGAGTGGTTCGCACTTCAGCCAAATGGTAAACGAGCTAATCATCCGACATTCAAAAATCGTCCGCGAATGTGCTTAAGTAATGACGAATTGCTCAAAGTTGTCGTAAAGACCATTAACGATGACTTCGATAAATATCCCGATAAATGGGGTGTGATGTTGTGCTTAGCTGATGTTTCTCAGGAAAAGTTCTGTTGCTGCGAGAAGTGCAAAAAACTTGGCAAGAGTATATCGGAACGTGAATTTGCATTTTTTTCAAAAGTTGCAAGAGAGGTCGCAAAGACACATCCCGATAGAGCGATTCTTGCGATGACCTATTATACTATGTTTCCTTCGCCTCATCTTGGTAAGCTACCCCAAAATCTCATACCTGCGTTTTTGTCGGGTGGCAGAGATCCAGCTGTTGGAATTGATATTGCGTTGAACGGTTATCTGGTTGATCGTAATAGGCGAATCAGATTAAAAGCGGAACGGGCTTGGCGTAAAATCGCAAACAAGATGTTTTGGCGTGGAGATTATTCTCACGGCCTTGGATTTCCTATAAATTATCTTACCAAACTATGCAAAGACTACAAAGAAGGAGCTGCCACCGGAAAATATATCGGTGGTTCGCCCGAAGGAATTTATAATAACTGGGTCGGCGAAGGGTTAGCCTTTTATGCAACGGGAAAAATCTTCTGGAATCCTAATATAACAGCTAACGAAATCTTGAACGATTATTGTGAAAAAGGATTCAGAAAATCAGCTATTCCGGTGAAAAAGTTTTACAAGACTCTGGAAGTGGTAACCGATAAGATAGCAAAAATCAATCCATCGTGGGAATGGCGAACAGGATTTATTCCTACCGCAGAAAAGGTATATCCTTTGTATTTGGATAAACTTTATGGTTATCTCTCACAAGCAGACAAATTGGCGGCAGATGACATAAGAGTTCGTCAAAGAATACAATTTCTCAGAACGTCTCTCGATTACGCTAAGATTCAGCTTGAAGTTTACAGATATGCAGCTGCTGGTCAAAAAGAAAAGCTCAAAGAAGCTATGCAGAGGAGATATAGATTTTTCAAATCGATAAATAACTCGTTTGCTGTTTCGGTTGGTTGGGTAGTTTCCAAAGAGGGAAATTATCTGACAAAACTGTCGGGCTGGAATTATCCGAAATAAATACGAAAATTGAGGAGTCAGTATTATGTTTCGTCAGGACAAGAAAATAGGGTTTACACTTATAGAGCTTTTGGTTGTAGTTGCAATTATAGCGGTACTTGTAGCTGTTTTGCTGCCCGCTCTTTCGATGGCGAGAGAGACAGCGAAAATAGCTTTGTGTTTAAGTAACGAAAAGCAACAAGCGAATGCAATGTTTATGTACCAGAATGATTACAATGGCTATTTTGCACCGAGTGATGCCCAACATGGCGGGGTGTATAATCCTAATGTCTATGAGCTTCTCGTGCCGTATGGCCTTGCGCTTCCTGGCGATGATATTCAGCATCCTACAGGCGTTTGGATATGTCCGTCGGATCCCGCACCTTCGCAGTATCCGGCAACCTATCCGCCAAATGCATGGGGATATATTTTTGAAGACCATAACGACCCCGTTCATCGGTATAAATACATCAGTTATGCAATAAATACTTCCGACAACGAACCGCCTTGGCCTTATGATAATTATGGCTTGTACGCATTTACCGATTGGCCTGATGCTAATCGCAGAATTCGTAGAGCAAGCGAAATAGCATATCCGGCGAGGACATTGATGTTTATGGACAGTAGTATGTCTCGCAGGCACACATATTGGGCACCGTGGTCGAATTGTGCTTTGCCGATAGAAGCCTTGCATCGTAATAATGCCGTTAACATCGTTGCTTGTGACGGGCACGCACTAACGTATAAAGATTTTATGGCGACTCTGCCCTACTATGATGCTTATGGCGATTGGTGTTTGCAGGAATATTGGTATCGAGTCGATCAGTAGTTTTGTTGAATCTCTGCGTGTATGTTCATTCCATTTATTCAAAGTAGCGGAATATTGATATTATGCGATATATTATAAAATCGGTTATCTTGACTTTATTTGTAGCGAATTTTGTTTTTGCGCAAATGGGACCTGCGATAGGGGCGGATAAAAAACTTATCAAATCCGGCCAGGATATGCCTGATACGTTTTATATTCGCAAGCATATCAAGGTGATGGAGGGAAAGGCTTTCGACGGGATTGTCATTCTGCCAAAGGTGCAGTTCAGCGGTAAATTTGCACGTGCGAATTGGGTTTGGTTTAGCAAGACGCCTTTGAAATATGAAAACGTCAAACATATTGTTGATAATCTCCGAGCGGTTAAGTTCAGAAGATTTACCGATAATTTTCTCTGGACGGGGACGCATGTAGATACAGCTTTGAAGTTTGAAGACGGTAGTAGAAAGCCTATGAAATGTCCGGGGTGGTTTGATAGAGATTTCAATATTGTTGTCAATAATTTTGCATTGGCAGCGAAGATTTGTAAGCAGGCGGGGCTGAAGGGGATATTGCTCGATACCGAGCAATATGGTGGAGCGCCTTGGGATGAGTGGATGGAGCCGTTCAATTTTCCTTATGCGTCTGCGCAAAAGAAGCTTATGCCTTACTCGTTTGCGAAATGTCAAAAGCAGGTTCGTTTGCGTGGTAGGCAGATAATGAAAGCGATGTGCAGGGAATATCCCGATATAACCGTGATTGTTATCGGTTCGACCTATCGCGAAGGATATGAGAGAATCGGGCGAGGCGTTCATTATAATCCATCGCTTAAGGGTAAAGGATTAGCGAGTTCGGATTATGGGCTTGAACCTGCATTTATAGACGGACTTCTCGAAGGTGCATCAGCGAAAGCGAGTATTGTCGATGGGACGGAGCAGGCATATCCGTGGAATTACAATAAACGATTTGTCGAAGGCAGAAAAAAATTTCAGGAATCATTAAAACATTGTGGCGTGCCTGAAAAGTTAAATCAATTATCGTTGGGGTTTGGCATAATGATGGATTGGCGTGGTTGGTCGCAGAGCAAGCCTTATTATGCGAATCACTTTACGCCTAAGGAGCTTGAATATGCGTTGTATTATGCACTTTTGAATTCTGATAAATATGTATGGATATGGTCGCAGCGGGCTATAATATTTCCGTATTCGGGAGATAGGAATGCGAAGGCGACCGTACCGTTTGCGTATATACGAGCTATCAAAAATTGCAAGAAGCCTCATCCGATGAAATTCAAAAGAAGCACGAGGGGGGCACTTTCCGAACCGTTGCCACCGAAGGCGTCATCTCTGCCTGACTATAGTGATAAGGCGACTTTCGGGCCACTCGAGAAGGAATATGGGTATGTTGTGGATTTGCCGAGGAAATGGAAATTTATTGCGGATGAGGAAGATTTGGGAATCGGGTATTATGGTAATGTTGATTGGGACGTTAGCAGCTGGGATACGATAGAAATCGGTGATTATTTTGAAAATCGCGGATATAGATTTAATGGTAATGCGTGGTATAGATGTTCTTTTGTAATACCGGCTAATCTCGAAGGTAAGAGATTGTTTTTGCATTTTGGTGGCATCGCAGGCGAGCCTGAACTTTATTTTAACAATCATTGGCTGCCGCCTCAAAAGGGTTTAAAGGGTACGGTCATTGGCTGGGAGATAACCAAATATGCAAAATGTGGCGGGAAGAACACTGTTATTGTTCTTTATAGAAATCCGTCCGGACCGGGTGGGATTTATAAGAATGTAAAGTTGGCGGTGAAACGGAGAGAGTAAGCAGTTGACTGTTGAGTGTAGAAGATGTCGGAAGGTGCGGGTCGTGCCGTGTCCTCTGAAATTAAAAATACAAAATAAACAATTAAAAATGAAAAATGAGCTGAAGCGGTTGCGTAGTTTGTTTACAAATTGTAAATTATAAATTGTAAATTGAAAATTCATTTGGGGTTTTGTTATGAAAAACCGAAAAACTTCTTTTACTTTAAT
Source organism: Phycisphaerae bacterium (assembly GCA_015486815.1). Taxonomy (GTDB): domain Bacteria; phylum Planctomycetota; class Phycisphaerae; order JAAYCJ01; family JAAYCJ01; genus S014-18. The sequence continues at coordinate 3,985 of WFQY01000383.1, forward strand.
TGAGCTTTTGGTTGTGGTTGCGATTATTGCGGTGTTGGTGGCGATCCTTTTGCCGGCGCTGGCTCAGGCACGGCAGACCGTTCGGCAAATCGTCTGTGGTAGCCATTTTCGTCAAATAGGATTGGCAAATCAGATGTATGCTTCTGATAACAACGGATATTTTCCGCCTACGGGCGAAGGAACCGTCTATTTTTATATTCACTGGCCGAGGGGGCATCTGGGGCATTATATTCCCGCTGACAGTGCTGTTTGGCGATGTCCAACGGATACACGGGTAAGTGCAAGTGGAGAGGCACTCTATCCAAGCGTTATGTATAACCGCAATCTTTGTATCTTCGGCTGGAGTGCGGGCGATTTTGATCATCCGTCAATCAAACTGTCTCAAATCGAAAACCCATCCCGTGTTGTTGCGACGTATGAGAATCAATATACACCGGTCGATCCCAATCCGCATATCCCTTATATGGTTTTTACCGGTGTGGGGTTCTCAAATATGCCGCAATACAACCCTCACAAAAACGGCACAACAGCGAATTATCTTGAAGTCGATGGTCATGTGCAGGTGGTTACTGCTATTCCCTATCTGCCATGGAGCAATGAACGCGATGGATTGACATTTACACCTTGAGAAGGATAAACGAAATGACAAAACGAAATACAATAACGTATCTTGCTTGTGTCGGTGTTATGCTCGTTTCATATCACGGGAGTTTTGGGTTTTCGCTGGTGCAGAAAGGCGAACCGGTGGCGATCATTCAATTAGCGAATGAGCCTAACCCCGTTGCGACCGAAGCTGCCGTTGAATTGCAGCGGGTCGTTCGTCGCATATCCGGAGCGACATTGCCGATTTGTTTCGAAGGAGAATTTCATCAGGGTAACGAAGGGCCTGTTCGTTTTGTAAATAGGATATTGGTGGGAGACAGTAAAGCGACTCGGAAATCAGGAGTTGATGTATCAAAATTGCCTCCCGAAGGATTTCAGATCAAGGTTGTGGGTCGCAAACTCATCTTGGCGGGCAGGGATGACCCTTATAAGGGTGATTGGCATTGGCGGGGACATAGGACGCCTAAGCACCTTAGGGGAACTGCTTATGCCGTGTATTCATTTCTGGAAAGGGAGCTTGGAGTGCGTTGGCTTTGGCCTGGTCTGCTCGGTGAGGTGGTGCCGCATCAAAAAAATATCAATGTGAGGGTCGTTAACCGAATCGAATTTCCTAAACTGAGAATGCGGATTATTCGAAATGGCGTATTTAATACCGGATCGACCTGGCAGGCGATGGACAAAACGGGAAGTTCCTATTCGATATTGCTTGCTCAGGCTGTGGAATCGGATCAATGGATTGATCATCAACGGCTTGGAAATTCACTTTCGCTGCCTGTTTCTGCGGAGCTGTTTAACGAAGAATGGGTCAAACAGTTTGGAAAATCGCATCCGGAATGGTTTGCGATGCAGCCCGACGGAAAACGCCTGGTTCAATCTTATGCTGGCAGGGTACGGATGTGCCTGTCTAATCCGGAACTGCTTGATGAAATTGCACGTCGGGCTGATGCCTATTTCGCAAAATATCCCTATCGCGATGGCTTTGGAGTTAGTCTTTCCGATGTCTATGGTTCCTATTGTTGCTGTTCGCGTTGTAAGAAATGGGGGCCGACCGTAAGCGATCTGGTTGCTCATTTTTATATCGCCTGTGCCGATAGAATTGCGAAAAAGCATCCGAATAAATTCGTTTTGGGCTATGCCTATCACAAATATTTTGCACCGCCAACGACCATCAAAAGACTTCCCAAAAATGTAATTATCCTTAATGTCGGCAAAGAGGCGTTCGGATATCTCGACGAACACAACCACAAGCTCTCGATAGCAAGTTGGCTTGGGTGGTCGAAAATCAGCACGAATAAGATGATATGGCGGCCTAACAATTTCGCAGAAGATTCGGGCTTGCCTGTTAACTATGCGAGGAAAATCGCTGGGGATATAAAACTATTTTACAAAACGGGTCTGCTCGGAACGGATATGGATTCTTTCAGGCGGTATTGGAGCGGTATGTCGTTGACCTATTACGTTACCGCCAAGCTGCTCTGGAACCCGCAGGCTGACGTTGATGCGATAATCGATGATTACTGTATTAAAGGGTTTGGTCCTGCCCACAAAGAAATTCACGACTATTTTGATGCCCTTGAACATTTGACCGAGACGATCGCCAACGATAAACCGAAGCCAATTAAAGGTGTCCCTGTTAAAGGAAAATGCGGTTTGGCTTTCTATTACCCACCCGAAATCACATCCAAACTCAGAGGCATTTTAGGCAATGCCAAAAAAGCAGCAGGTCAGAATGAGACGGTAAAAGCTCGAATCGATTTCCTTGGACGGATTCTCGATTTCGCTGACATTGAATATGCCCTGAATATCGCAGGTCGTTCGCTTGCCAAAACAAAAGAAAAACCGACGCCTGAAACCATCCGTAATATTCGCAAACTGATGCACCGAAGGCAAGCGTTTTTGAAACGCTGTGTAGGAACGTGGATCTGTGATCCTGAGACTAAGTGGTCTAATGCCGACTGGGTTATAAAACTACTTGACCGACAATCGGACAACGACATATTTGCCGGTTTGTGGAAAACATATCGCGAGGTGATGACGTTGCCGGAGCATGGTTGGCGGTTCAGGACGGATCCTGCCTCTGTGGGAGAAAAACAGCACTGGTATGCACGGGGTTTCGATGATTCCAACTGGAAGCGTATTTCCATCGGCAAAACGTGGGAAGAGCAAGGATTTTCCGGATACGATGGAATCGGATGGTATCGCCGACTAATTACCGTTCCTAAAATCAAAAAAGGGGAAAAAATCTTTCTGGCCTTCGGTGGGGTGGATAAGATGTGCCGAGTGTATATTGACGGTCAACTCGCAGGAATCCACGACATTGGTCCGAACGGATGGGATAAGCTATTTGTTTTGGATGTAACACGATTCGTCAAACCGTATGGTCAACGACTCTTGGCTGTCGAGGTGATCGATACCGTCGGTGCCGGGGGAATTTGGCGACAGGTTAAATTTGTGGTGAAACGTTGAGAAGTGGTTATAAGGTGAGATTGAACGGAATGTTATTTTTTCAAGAGGGTCTTTTATGAGTAAGTTGAAGTATATGCTGGTTTTGACATTATTTTTTGCGGTCAGCGTATTTGGCTATGATGTTTCGGAAAATCTCGATAAGCTGACGGACGATGATGTTCAAGGTACGGTCGCGGACAAGAAGATGATTCTTGCGACGACGGAGTTTTATATGACGCCTGTCAGTAAAATTGCGAAGATGATTAACAGAATGCAGCAGGTTCCTTTCGATGGTATCACGGTGAATTTTTTTCCGAAGCAAGGAAATAAACATACGGGAATGGAGCATCGGTGGTGGGCGATTGTGCCGTTGACTTATGAGATGTTTAAGCCTGAAATTGAGATTCTCAAATCTATCAAATGGGGTAGATATACGGAAAATCTCGTTTGGGTCGGAACGACAACTGTGCGGAGTGGCCATTCGCCTTTGAATTGGTTTAAGGAAGATGATGTTAAGGTTTGGTTAAAGAATACCGAATTGTTGGGGCGGGTTGCGAAAGATGCGGGTTTGCGCGGGATATTTTTAGATACGGAGCAATATGGCGGTGCGGATTACGGTGCGTGGCGTGCACCGTTTGATTATTACGAATATTCGACGTGTGATTATAAAGCGGATGTTACTCAGCCTAATAAGCCGCGAAGCTTCGCTGAATGTGCAAAGCGATTTCGTGAATGTGGTAGGCGATGGGTAAAGGCGCTCGTTAAGGGATATGGTGATGATATTGTGATTTTGGTTATTCCGGGGATGCATTCGGAGGCTCGCTGGAGCATTATACGTTTTGATAATCCTGCGATGCGTGGTCATAATAGTGATTATCGGTTGCAGGCTGCCTTTTTTGACGGGGTGATAGAAGGGCTGCCGAAACGAGCGACGTTAATTGATGGCTGTGAGCGGTGTTATCCGCTGATGGAATATCGCGATTTTACATTTCAGCGTGATATGGTACTGAGGCAGAGTGTGAAATTGTCGTCTGTGCCGAATTTATATCATAAGAGAGTGCGGTTTGGTGTTGGCATTTGGCCTGACGTTAATATGGTGTGGAATTTGGATAAGCCTAATCGCAATCATAAGACGCCTTTGCAAATGGAACACACGCTTTATAATGCGATGGTAGCATCGGATAAATATGTTTGGCTGTGGTCGAGCAAGGTGTTTTTCTTTCCGAAAAAGATTCCGCCGAATCTGGAAAAGTATCGTGATGCGGTGAGGAATGCGAGAAAGCCTCACGATTTGCAATGGAAGCAAGGTAAAAGTTTTACGGGATATGATTCAGCTGAAGTTGCGCATTATGTTGATGGTGATGATCTTGATGTTCTGTTGGCGCATACGCGTGAGGTAATGAAATTGCCGTTGGCTGGCTGGAAGTTTAAGCCCGACCCGAAAAGTAAAGGCGTCGAATTGGGATATTTCAAAAAGGATTTTGACGATTCGAATTGGAAGGAGATTAGAATCGGGCAATTTTGGGAAAGACAGGGATATCCTAATTTAGATGGTAGTGGTTGGTATCGCAAAAAGATAAAATTTCCGAAGTTGCCTGCGGGCAAAAAGGTATATATGTATTTCGGAGCTGTTGATGAGTCTGCGTGGTTGTATATTGATGGTAAGTTGGTTGCGTGGCACGATAAGCTGCCAACGGAGACGTGGAATAAGCCATTTGCATTGGATATAACCGATGCGGTTAAATCGGGCGGTACATATCAGATAACGATACGAGTTAATGATGTAAGCAGGTTAGGTGGAATATGGAAGCCTGTAAAGATTATTGTTGAAAAGTGATCCTGCAAGTGCTTAACATAAACGACTTTGAGAGGACTGATAGATGCGGGATATAAAGATAAATAAAAAAAGCGGCGAATCAGCAGCGATTGCGTTAAAAGATAAATTGGCGGGCGAGCTTAGGGTTTATCTCTATCGGCCCGGAAATGATTTTTTTAACAATCCGTTTGTCTGTCAGCTCCACCGGATAGAAGATAAGGAGGACACTGTCGAACTTGTATGGGTGCGCGATGATGAAGAGCTGATTGTAAAGTTGGTTTTGCAACAGAATAGTGATAGCGATGGATTTGTCGGAACATTATCTGCTGAGGGTAAAGGGTGTGCGGTTATTAAATTGGTCTGGGAACTGCCTGCTGACGTTAAGGGCTTTCCGTTTATGCCCGCTTTTATGTATGGATTTAACAAAGGTGGAAAAAGTCCATGGGCGACATATCCGCAGTTGCGGTCGGATAGTAAAGTTGATTTCGGTAAGCCTTGGCTAGCTGACGAGTGGCTGGTTCGTGCGGATAGGTCGAGCCATTGTTTGACATCGATAATATCCGATGAGTTTACGGCTGCTGTCGGCGGACGGGATGTATGCAGATTTACAAATGGCAGCATCGCTGAAAAAAACGGATTGGGCATAAGCGGTACCAATCCGCATCGATTGACCTTTTCGCTCGGATTTTTCAATGTGCCTTATACATATAGCACGATATTGGGGCGTAACTTTATTTCTCGTCCGGAAGGGTACGTTAATTTGGATGAGGGTAGAGTCGAATCGGATTTCTTTCTTTTCTTATTCAAAGAGCGGTCTCGATTTTCCGCTGCCTCAAGATTGCTTCGCAATAGTTATAATTTATTTGATGATAAGGTAAATGATGCGGGCGGAATCGAAGAAGCGGTAGATGCTATATCGCAGGCAATTATAGATTATGCGTATTGCGACGAAGTGCGCAATTTTTATTGTAATGTGTTCAACGATAGTCGAATAAATCATAATATCTATAATTTTCCGACCGGCTGGACTGGCGGGCTTAGAACAGCGTATCCTTTGTTGCTCGCAGGGTATGCTATGAATAGGACAGATTGGATATCTTGCGCACGAAATGTCTATTCCAACATAGCTGACAATGCCATCTCACCGAAGTCGGGACTATTTTATGAAAACTACAATCAGGAAACAGATGAATGGAATACTAAAGGCTGGTGGTATGGAGCGATGGAAAAGCCGGGGCATTCGGGTTATATCAATGGCCATATCTGTCATTATCTTTTGCTTGGTTATATTTATGAAAATCAGCGGGGTAACGAATATAACAATTGGCTTAAAGCTGCTAAGGAAGTACTCGATAAGGTGGCAGCTGAACAATGGTCGGATGGTAGGTTCGGATATAGCTATGACGAGCAAACGGGAAAGATTTTAGATGGAGAAGGATTTGCAGGCTGTTGGTTTACGCCAGCTTTCGCATCATTATACGCAATCACAAAAGATAAAAAATATCTGAACGTTGCGAAGAAAGCGATGAATTTCTATAGGCGATTTGTCAAAGATTTTCACGTCTGGGGTTGTCCGCACGATATATTCAAAAGTCCTGATGAAGAAGGGATACTTGCGTGGATAGAAGCTTCGAAAATATTGTATCAGGCAACAAACGATAAGCGATTTTCAGATGATTTGATAATGGGACTCGAATATGAGTTTTCGTGGAAGTTTGCGTATAATGTTGTCAATGAAGTTGAGCCTTTGAAATCGCTTGATTGGTGTTCGAAAGGCGGATCGGTTACCTCGGTGAATAATTCGCATATCCATCCGATGGGCAGTGCAACTGTCAATAGCATCCTTTATGCTGCACAGGTTACCGATGATGAATATTTCTGGTCGCGGTTGCGTGATACAGTCCGCTGGACGTTGACGATTTATCTTCATTATGACGGGCATTACGGTTGGGGCAAGCGTGGCTTGATAAATGAGCGATTTTGCTATACCGATTCGCTTTTGCTGGAACGATTTCCCGATGGTTCTCCCGCTTCGACGTGGTTTGCGGGGCATAGCTGGGCGTCGGGTGCAGCGTTGGAGGGTTTGGTAGGAGAAATATTTGAGTTTCATAGGGAAAAGCCTGTTCTACTTCTGCAAAAATAGAAAATATCATATTTTATGTATTGACAAAATTGTTCGGCGTGCTATTTTGTGCGTATTGGCGAAAATTATCATATAAATTGGTTTGATTGGTACATAAGGAGTTAATCTTTCTTATAGGAGATTTTGCTATGTATCCTGCCTCAAAAGCTAATC
>WFQY01000384.1 GCA_015486815.1 Phycisphaerae bacterium
GTCCATACCGCTGGCATTGCTTGGCCTTTGACGATAATCGTTACGGCCCCATCCCCAACTAACCAGCCCCAAACCATCGACATCATATTTTTTGATGTCATACTCAACATACTTTATCAGCTTGGGATAAATTTCCCTCAGCCAATCGATGTCATTGCATTTTTCATAAACGAATTTGGCAGCTAATCCCAAGAGAGGCGGCTGAGTCAAATCGTGATCATTTCTATCGGGAAATGCCCCGATAGGAATAAAACCGTCTTCACGCTGAACGTCAAACATCGCTTGTAACGTTTCTTTTGCCAGCTGACAATCGATATGCCTTAACCCTATCGAATGAAATGCGGTATCCCAAAGCCACATTCCACGGTGAGGCCATCTGTCCGCAGTCGTCCATCTATGCTTGATAAAACCCTCAGCTGAGCATATCTGCCCCTTCATCTGCGAAAGCGCACCGGAAACAGTTAATAAACGTTGGTCAGCTAATCCGTCGGGCAGTTTCAGCGATTCAAGCCAACTGCGACGCTTTGCAATCACATCATCGATATCCAATCCGATTTTCGACTCGTCGAAGCAGCAACTCGACCCTATTAAAACGCGAGCGTCTTTTCGAACGACAGAGATAGCTTCGGGAACATCTTTTATTTTACAATCGCCTTCAATCAAAATATGATGTGCATCGACAAATGCGAATTTAACAATCCGATTATCCTCGAACTTCAATATGAAATTATCGAGGCAGAGCTTACACACTATCGGCGGAAAATTATCGAAAATAATTTTGCATTCGCAAGGCACTTTAATCGTAATACCGGTATCGGTAAAATTCGTCCGTCCTACAAGTCCGTTTTGGTAATCTGTCTTGCCATCGATGCCGGAAAAAGCAAGGAGCTTTCCACCAAACCAACCGTTGATAAATTTTACTTTCATCTCGAAACCCTTTCAGTAATATCTCTGCTGTTTCCATATATCATTTATAAGATGATAACTTTCGATAGGCATTCCTCGAAATACACAATTTGAGGTCGAAAAAACGTATCCGCCATTGGGCTTGCCATACTTTAGGCAATATTCGGCACTTTCTTTGATTTGTTGTTTAGTTCCGGTTTGCATCAATCCGCAATTCACATTTCCACACAACGCAACTTTATCGCTATATTTTTCTTTGACCTCGCGAATATCCATTCCCGCTTGCGGGTCTATCGAATGCAACGCATCGGGCTTTGCTTCTATAATCTGCTCGATGATGTCTTTGATATTTCCGTCCGTATGTTTAATCGCTATCATATCCCGAGAATGTATTTCCATTATCGCTTTTGTCAGATATGGCTGAATAAATTCAGCGAACATATCGGGCGAGAAGAAACTCCTGTCGTTCATCGCATAATCTCGGGTAAGGATTATTCCATCGGTTCCAGCTGATTTGACCAAATCATAGGACGGAATTATCATATCCAATTCCTTCTGTGCTTGTTGCTTTAATGATTCGGGGGCTTCGTACATTCGAACTGAAAATTCCATCGGGTCGGAAGGAATCTTAAACGTCGGGTCGCCCGGCGCACAGACAAAATATTCATCACCCGTCAAATCTCTTATGATTTTTATCATTTCAACTACATCGTTGTAATGTCGGGAATAAGGCCAATTCAACGGTGTAACGTAAATGATAGAATGCTCGAACTTGCGCGCAATATCGATATACAATTTTGCGTTGTGCCGATATATTTGGTTTCTGTTCAATCCGCATTTATCAGCAGGCGCGAAATCCGTTCCGTAAAATATTCTGCCATCGAAATCGTGCTCCGTCTCGAAAAATGCAAGCTCAAACGTAGGAACATAATCGGCAATTCCGCCTATAAGGGCAATTTTCGCTCGCTGACGATGGGTCATCACAAATTATTCTCCCAATATCATAAATTATCATTCTCCTGAGCTATCGTGCCAAGATAATAGGCCCCGTATCGCAAATATCGTTGCAAGGTCTCGCAGATAAATTTCAATTTTATCGCTATTGTTGTTTGGTCCGATGCTTTCGAAAAATGCACCTCTGAGATTTTCATCTTCGACATTCAATAGCTGAACTCTCAGCAGATACTCAATTCCCTTTTGCACGGGCTCGTCATATTTTGTTTCACCTGTCATATCCTTATATCGCTTCCACATAATCAAAGCACAGCCGACAGCAGAACTACACAACGAAAAGCTCGGCTTGTTTCTGTCGATATATGTCGAATAGTGCATTCCGCCATCAACATTTTGCGCCCAAACATACCAGTCGCACGCCCGCTTGAAGCATTCGAAATATTTCTCGTCCTGCGTTTCTTCGAAAGCATCTGCCATCGGATAGCCCCACCACCAAGCGTGTCTCGCATGCAAAAATCCCGCTTCCTTATTGTTAGGCGTATATGCAATCCAGTTGCCAGCTGGCGATTCCTCTTTTAGTAGTCTCTCCGCCAAGCCGAAAAACACCTCGCGAAATCGCTCACGCCCGCTTATTTTGTAAGCCAGCAGCATTCCCCCTTCGTCTATCAAAGGCCTAATCGGATTTGCACCTACGATCTGAGCATCGAGTATGAATTGCTTCTTGCGATAATCGTATATATCCTTATATCTGCCATCGCCGTCGATATATGACTTTCTCGCAATCCAGTCCGCTGCCCCTATAAGTGCATCTTTCCAGCGGTCGTCTTTCGTCGCTTGATACAGATAATATAACCCCGGTAGCGATTCCGATAGAGCTGCCACACTATGTATCATACTGTTGCCAAGTTTGCCCTCGGTCGGAATCATTCCTTTGTCATCGCCATCTCTTATCTGCTGAGCGACAAGAAACTCACCTATCCTAATAGCTGACTCATAATATTTCTTTTCGCCCGTAAGCTTATATATGCCAAGCAGTACAATCGCTGCCTGCATCGAATGCCAATGAGGTCCGTAATATGACCATCTGCGTGTACGCGTCGTATATTCGTTGCGTATCGCTCCGATAAGCGACGGATAGGTATAGCCAAGAGTATTCGCATCTTTAGCCTGCTCATCCGTTTTCGTCTGAGCACGTATCAACCAATCACCGCCCGCTTGAATTACCTGCTTAATATTCATCATTATAATCCCTTCTATAATCCTCTCTGCATAGCTACAATTATATTTGCAATCTGTTTTCGAATATGATTTATTTTTTCGGGATTGTGAATAAAATTCCCCATACCGAAAGCTACCTTCGAAGGTGTCTTATTCAACTCGTTTATCTGCTCACGCAGAGCTTTTGTCAATTTGCCTTGCTTGGCGAGTTTTTCGGCTAAATGATTCATCAGCCAAAAGTATTCTCTGTCTTCAATACCATCGCGAATACGGTGCACCCTTAATCCGATCCAATATCTCTCGGTAGAGCCAGCTCCGCCTTCAACGCCCCAATCCGATTTTATATCCGCAGGATAAAGCAGTCCGCCATCGCCCGACCAGACGGTATCTCTGCGAATTATCCCGAACCACGCTGGCCTATATTTACCTCGCGGTCCCAAACACCAATAAGTGCATCCGTCAAATCCCCGATTTTGCAATAGCCAAAAAAACATCCTGCCCGCTGATACGTCGGTGATATGATAAAGTGAGTCGTGAATGTAAGGCCAAACTTTATCGCCCGCTTTCGCTCTGCTCTCGAAAAATTCCAAAGTCGATTTCCTCGCCCATGTCAGACCCGGTGTCCATATATCAGGCAGACCTACTACCTTCGCAAGCGCCCTTGGATCGGTCGTGCCTGTCGAGGTAATCATTATCTTTACCGTCGGTGCATATTTTCTAAACAGTTCAGCTATTGGTTTGGCTTTCGGTATCTGCTTAACACTTATCTCATCGGGCAGCCTCGCATACGCTTGCTTATCCCAGCCATACTTTTTCAAGATAGGATAATATACCTTCCAAAAACGGATTATCCCTCGACGTCCCCCTTTCTGCCCACGCCAAACGCGATACGTATCCGCCCACGGGAATACCCCACAAACATCAAGCCCCTTGCTGTTCAATAGTTTGCTCAGCTCGATAATTTGCCGTTGCATTTGCTCGCCAAGAATTTCACGATATGCCTGCTCGGAAAATTTATTCTTACGTAAAATACCACAGGTATCTTTCGGAAACGTAGGAACAGCGATACGATAATCGGCAAATAGATTTATCAGCTTTTTTTGCCCATCGAAGCTGCCCGCTACTTTCGTAAAAAGAGCTGTCCGCGTGTGAGTTTTTTTTGGCAGGGCAAAATCAAATACCTCAAGAACGATTGGCTTTTTCAAGACAATCTTATCATTTACAACCAATTTCGCTTGCGATTTGTATATACCTGCATCGGTATTTTCGGGTACATATACGCTTACTACAAACGCTGTATTGAGCTGCTTTGTAATATACTTAATATACTTTTGCGGAATGAGTGCTATGTTCGTTCGTTTGAGCGGGTCGGGAAATAATATACCACTCGACCCATACCCCTTATCAACATCTTTTACTTCAATCGTCTTATCATACACACATTTGTTATTATATTCCTTCGAATATCTAAGCCACCATATACGTATA
>WFQY01000385.1 GCA_015486815.1 Phycisphaerae bacterium
ACTAAACCCGCTGCGAAATAATTGACAATCAAAATTACAAATTACAAATTGTAAATTGTAAATTATAAATTATAAATTATAAATCTCTTCGGGCGATTAGCTCAGTTGGCCAGAGCGTACGGATCACACCCGTAAGGTCGCAGGTTCGAGCCCTGCATCGCCCATTTTCATCTTTCATAAACACTCGTTTTATCTTCCCTTAATTTCTTAATGTTCGCAGCCTAATAGTCCGATAATTATATTTAAGGATAAATAGGCAAGGTGGATTATGGTCAATAGTTCTCACAATGTGCTTGTGTATGTGATGCTTTTTGCGCAACTGCTTTATGCACAGGGAGATGTGGGCAACCCAATAGTAGTAAATTCGCCTCTTTTGAAGATAAATTATGTCATAGACAAGTCTGGCAATGTGCCGAAAAACGTAGTTTTGTGGTATCGTCACGAAAATCCGAAGTGGAAAATAGGCGGAGTATTTCCGACTGGTCAGCCGATAGAGTTCTTCGCAAAGGAGCAGGGGGGATATGAATTTTGCCTTACATTTGATAAAAAAACTCCGCCAGTGGATAACGTAGCAGCTACGTATCAAGTGCTTGTTGATTTTGGCAAGCCCTTGATTCAGATAACGCAAGTGAAATATGCGAATGGACGGATAGCTGTTCGTTGGCGTGCCTATGACGAGAATTTTTCCGATAGGCCGATTGATATTTATCAGATATTTTCTAACGGGCAAAATAAATTTCTCGGACAATTTGCAAACACAGGAATAGCGGTTATTGATGTATCAGCTGATAGTGATTTCAGATTGAAACTTATTGCAAAGGATAAAGCGGGCAATTGCTCGACGGATGTTTCCGAGCTGATTGTAGTTAAACGAAAAATCACAAAAAAGGTTGTTACAACTAAGTCGGCTGAGCATAAAATTGCTCCGCCTAAGGATTCCGAAGCAAATAATGTCGTCAAGAGGCCTAAAAAACCTTCGAAAGATGCGATGGAACAATACGAACTTGCCAAAAGATACTTGAATCGCGGGCAGATAGAATTTGCGAAGTCTTGTCTTTTGCAGGCGATTAAGCTCGCACCGGAATTTTCAGATGCTCAAACAGACCTTGCGGATATTTTGATGAAGCAGGGAAAATATTCACAAGCGGAAAATTACTTCTTGCAAGCAGCGGGGATTGATGCTCATAATATCAGGTGTCTCGAAGGGCTTGCTAAGATTAAGATTAGACAGGGACAATATAATCAGGCACGCGCATATTTGCAAAGGATATTGAAAGAGGATAAACAAAATGTTCGGGTGATGCTTAAGCTCGGAGATGTATATTGGCTTATGGGCGAGCAGACGCGAGCAGCGGCGATATGGAAGCAGGCACAGACGATAATTGATAAGGGGAAAATAAAAAAGTTTGAAGGTGCGGTAAAATCGAGACTCGAATTGGTAGATAGCAAATAACAACAGGGAATAGTAGAGAAATGTCAGCTAAAAAGAAAATCTGTCCCATATATGTAATCGTAGGCAAGGATAGTTATTTGAAAAGCCAAGCGATTATTGAATTGCGCGATAGGCTGAGTGATGACGGGCAGGTCGATGTAATAAGAATCGACGGAAAGTCCGCTGACGCTGCTACGGTGTTCGATGAGCTTAATACGGTAGCGATGTTTACCGCCAGTAAACTTGTTATTGTCGAAGATGCTGATAAGTTTATAACGTCAGCAAGGAAGTATCTGGAAAATTATTTCGATAAGCCTTCGGACGTATCGGTGCTTGTACTTGTCTGTGAGTCTTGGCGAAAGAAGACGAATCTCGATAAGAAACTTAAGAGTGTAGGTGAGCTTATTACAGCTGAGCCTATGCGTAGTAGAGAGATTGTTTCTTGGCTTTGCAATCGTGCCAAACAAGCGGGTAAAATTCTTTCGTCGCAGTCAGCACAGGATCTTATTAATATCGCGGGAACAGAAACCGGCAGATTGGCAAACGAACTCGATAAGTTAATTACTTACGTTGGCGATCGCAAACAGATTACCTCGGAAGATATCGAAATATTGTCGGGACCGACCGCTCAGCACAGCGTTTTTGCGATAAATGATAAGCTGGCGGACGGAAAAATCAGCGAAGCATTGAAAATACTCGATAGGATAATTGAAAACGATAGGTCTGCTGAATATTCAATGATAGGTGTTTTGGGGTTTTCGCTAAGAAGATTGATGAAGGCACGGGCGATGCTCGATGCGGGTGTATCACGGCAGAAGATTATTTCCGAGTTGAGACTTTATCCATCAATAGCTCAGCAATTTTTTCAACAAGTTCAGCGGTTTGATGCTGATAAATTAAAACGGCTTATCAGCAGATTGACACAAATAGATTACGAAACTAAAACCGGACTCGGTCAGGGACGAACCAATATGGAAAAATTTATCGTATGCTCAGCTTAAGAAAAACAAAAACACGGATGGTAATAGGTTTATTCTTGTCGATGTTAGCTGTTCTTCTAACCGCTGGCTGTTTGAGTTTGAATGGTGGTCGTAGAAGAATTTCCAGCTATCGTCCGCCCGAACAAAAAGCTACGGTGGAATTGTCGGATAATGCTAATAACGATAATAACGATGCAAATACGGCAGGGGGACAGCAGGGCGATTCCGATGTGAAATTTACGCAGGCAAAGG
>WFQY01000386.1 GCA_015486815.1 Phycisphaerae bacterium
AACCGGTTTTCAGGGCAATACCTATAGCGGGTGGTATCCTCCCGATACTATGGGTGCAGTCGGACCTAACCATTGTGTCGAAATGATTAACGGCGCATTTACGGTATACAATAAAACCGGAACCCTGATACAGTCTAAAAGTCTCAATAGCTTTTGGTCGGGATATTATTCGGGATATACTTTTGACCCGCGAATCGTCTATGACAAATATGCTGGAAGATGGTATGCAATATCGGCGGATAATCCCGGAAAAGCAAACAATATTCTGTTTGCTTATACGGATGGTTCCGACCCGACAGGTACGTGGCATAAGACAACTATCGATGCTGACCCTTCCGATACACGATGGGCAGATTTTCCTACTCTCGGATTTGACCAGAATGGTGTTTACATCTCATCAAATATGTTTGCAATCTCAAGCGGATCAGCTACCGTTTCAGTATGGGCAATTCCGAAAGTAGGGGGTGTGCCCGATACAACCCATATAAACGCATTACCGTCGAGTTCCTCTTACGGATTTTCATTACAGCCAACGGTTGATTACGACCCTAATGATAGTAGCAGGCCATACTACTTGGTTTCAAGCTATAATAATTCCTATTTGAGGCTTAGCAAAATTACGTGGAGCGGAACGTCAGCGACTTTGACTGCTGCCGATTTTATTAATACAGCAGCCTATAATTCGCCACCCAATGGACATCAGCTTGGAGATAATGATGATCTTGACACAGGCGATAGCAGAGTAGTAAATGCCCTCGTCCAAAATGGCAAATTATGGGCGGTAAGAGGTGCAGAAATAAATGGGAAAGCAGGAGCTGCATATTATAAAGTCGATATTCCGACTGCAGGCAGCGCTTCTCTTGATAGCGAAAATATTCTTGCTGATGCTGGTAGCGATCTGTATTACGCATCGATAGCTGTAAATGAATCAGACGATATAGGGTTCGGATTTACTCATTCATCCGATAATGAATATGCAAGTGCATATATTACAGGCGTCGATGACGGAACGGCATTGGATATGCTGGAATATAAAGCCGGCGAAGACAACTATGCGCATAGAGACAGTTACAATAGAAATCGTTGGGGCGATTACAGTATGACGATGGTTGACCCCTTAGATGATAATCTCTTCTGGAGTATTCAGGAATATGCGGAATCAGGCGGAAATAGCTGGGGTACGTATTGGGTATCATTCCGAGTACCGGAGCCTGCAACTATTGCCTTTTTGCTTATTCCATTGATAGCATTTGGTGTTTTCGGAAAAAGGAAAAGTTTTTTTAGGTAAAATCCTTATCAAACTAAATCAGACTTATCAGACAGAGGCAGGCATTTCGATGTGGGGCATGGGTAGCTCTTCGGGAGGAGATTTTATAACTTCGTCGGTATTGATAATAATAGCTCCTTTTGCTTGAATCTTCCTAAGAGCCAATTGTGCAGCTTCTTGGTCCCAATATCCGCAAGCATCTTGGACTATTATTGGATGTTGGCATCTACTTAAAAGTCCCAGAACAAGTAGTTTTATTGCACGTTCGGTTCCTACGCCGAAGACGAGCATTCGTTTGCTCTGGATATTTGAGAAAAATCTGTCAGCTTTGGGGTTTGTAAAAACATCATTTGTTCGTTTGTGGATTATCACCTGATTATATTTTTCAAAGAGATTTTTCGGTAACGAAGGGCTTGCATCGTGCTCGATTGTATATCGTTTGGCACAAAGCGTAAATGGCATTTTGCGTTGTCCGGGAGTATTAGCTATGCAATGTAGTAGCGGGCTGCGAATGTTTTCTCCTCCCGGACGGTGAATATCAACGGGAGAGATTATCGGAAGATGATGTTTTTTACACCAATTTATCAAACGTTTGATCTGCTTGAGCACATCTTCTCTGTTTTGGATAGGAAGCACTCCCTCCTGGGTAAGAAAATCCCTCTGTGTGTTGACATCGATGCCAACACATTCGTACACAGGCTTGTCTGTGTCGTAAATAATCGTCAATCCGGGTTTTGGTTTTCGTCTGCGAGGCATATATCCCGCCTCACTTATATTAAAAGTTCTATAAAATTGTAGATGCAAGATACAGTAAAGCAAATAGTATCCGCTTATTACCCAAATTTTGATTTCGACACAAAAGATATGCAACTTTAGCTTGACAGGAAAGATTTTGGGCGGTACTGTAATTATAGGAACTTGTGATTCGGGGCGTGGCGCAGCATGGTTTAGCGTGCTTGACTGGGGGTCAAGAGGTCGCGGGTTCAAATCCCGCCGCCCCGATTAACATAAGTTTTTAATTTAAAAGTCTTTAGATAGGGATTAAAGACTTGCCTTCCCAATATCTTAATGCCAAAAGGATAGATTTTATGAAGAAGACATTGATTTTATCGCGGTCGGATATTGAGAAATGTATAACTCGTAGTGAAGTTCTGGAAAAAGTCGAGTATGTTTTCAGGGAATGGGGCGAGGGAAACATAGTTCAGCCAGCGAAAATCAATCTTGATATGTCGCGAAGCGGATATTCGTCGTGGTGTAATGCAATGCCTGCGTATATTGTTTCGTTGAACGCAGCGGGAATTAAATGGATTGGCGGATTCGGAGAAAATGTCAAAAGTGGCGGTTCTTATATTCAGGGTGTGATTGTTCTGACAGATACGAAAACGGGACAGACATTAGCTGTTATGGATGGGGCACTTATTACCAATCTTCGGACGGGTGCATCTGCTGCGGTAGCGAGTAAATATCTGGCGAAAAACGATGTCAGAAAAATAACTATCGTAGGTGCGGGAGAGCAGGGTAGGAACTGTCTGAGAAGTTTTGACCTGATATATAAAAATCTTCAGGTGTTTGTTGTGGATATATCAGCGGAGCACCGAAAGAAATTTATTGATGAAATGAGTAAAGAGGTTTCCGCTACTCTGGTGGACTCACCTGATGTGTCAGCTGCTGTTAGGGAATCGGACGTGATTGTTTTGGTAACGACAGCGAGAGAGCCTTTCGTCAAAGAAGAGTGGATATCGCGGGGGGCATTGGTTTTGGCGATGGGTTCGTTTCAACAAATAGAAGATGGTTTTGCACTATCATCGGATAAGATAATCGTCGATAGTTGGGCACAAGCAGCTCATCGCGGTGAACTGAAGAAATTGGTGGAGTCGGGGAAGATTTCCGAAGTTGATATTTCTGCCGAAGTGGGAGAAGTTCTCGCAGGTAAAAAGCAAGGGCGTAATAATGATAGCGAGCGGATATTGACGGTTTTGGTCGGGTTGGGTGCTCACGATATTTGTATTTCACAGCATATTTATCAAAAAGCAAAGGAAATGAATATAGGTTGTTATGCCGAACTTTAACTTTCGGAGAAACATCTTATAAAATACTCAAACTTATTACTTATTAAATGTTCGGGCTAATACCATACCGTCAATATCAGATGCGGTTCGGGATGTTTTCCTTCGAGTATTCCGACGTGCGATTGCACCATCTTTACTTCAATGTTTTCATCATTGTCGAGCCATTGGTTTATCTGCTGAGTCATAAACTCCAACGCACCATTGGAGATTTTCGAGTGAAATATCTTGAATCTGGTAGCGCCCGTGCCGTTTTTGTTTAAAGGCCTTTTTAGTTTCGATTCATCGAATTCTGTTGTTTTTTTCTTTGCGAATGATTCGATTTTACGATGCGATGTTTCAAACTCTTCTTCATCAACCAGCGTAATAGGCTCATCCTCTTCGCTTATAGCTTCTGCAGAAGCGGTTTCATTCTTTTTTTCGTTCAGGCATACCGGACACAGCAGCTG
>WFQY01000387.1 GCA_015486815.1 Phycisphaerae bacterium
AGACAGATTATATACCGTTCTGGAATGCGTTTAGGTGTCCCGCTCGTTATCTTGTTTGGCTTGACTTTTCCGCTGCTTGCCTTGCGATGTTCGCCCTTGAATATTTACGCGACAATCGGGATAAGATATTTCAGCGTTTCGCAACAAAATTCGTCGTTGTAATATCGATTTTGTTTGTCGTTTATCTTTATATTGTTCATTATATATTTACTCATTATAGCTTTGCGGATATTCTGCCTCGTCAGCTGAGAAGTCTGCCTGCGTTAGCAAAAGTGGGCATCAGCACAGCTAATATGGGTATAATCATTCCGTTGATTTTTGCGTGCGTGATTATCTCTGGTGTTAATTTGTTTCGTAGTAAACGTCTTGCGTATGTACTGGTGGTTTTGATCATTCTGGAATGTGCTGCGTTTGCTCCGTTTTATGATTTTCATTTCGAGCAAATTGGCAAGATAAATTTTTATCCGCCGGCAGCAGCTAAACTTGATAAGCTCTCACAAACGAAGGGAGGATTTCTCCTTCCGCTTGCCAATGATCCGTATCGTAAGCCACTCGCTGAACTTCAACCATTCTGCAACCTTTTTGTCAATCGCCCGACAATTACAGGCTATGGCCCGATGCTGAATAAGTATCATAGGAGGATTTTTTCATTCGAGCTTTGGCCTACGACACAACGCTGGCTTGATATTATCACCCGACCGAAAATGCTCAACCGTTACGGCATAAAATATCTCATCGTGGAAAAACGAATAGATGAGCAGATTCAATCGCTTGTAAAGATAGCAAAGTCTCTTCCTCACGATAGCAAAAAGTACAAATACAAGCCTGTGTTATCGCTTGATACCAATAACATTTTCTTTATCGATGCTCCTGCTGACGGGGGCTTATATCAAATGACATTTTACGCAAAAAGAACTTCAGCGGATCAGCTGCGATTGAATATTTCACTGGCAGGGGTAAAAAATAAGATTTGGAACGACCAAAGCTTTACGCTCAATATTTGGGACGTAGGTACCGACTGGCGGAAGTTTATCCTGACATTCTATCTGCCAGCGGGCGAAAATAAAGCTCGTATATTTTTTATACCGAAGTATGGCAGCTTAATGTTGAAGGATATAAAAATCATTCCGCGACAACTCGACCTGAGCTATCTCAAGCGATATGAATGCAGCGATAGGGGGGTAATCATCTATGAAAATACGGAGTGTAGCGGATTGCCTTATTTTGCAAAAACGATTGAACCGGTAAATTTTCGCTGTTGTGCAGCGGATAGGGTTTTGTTCGATATTGATTCGACGAAAACATATCTCGTTGCTGACGGGGAAAATCCGTTTGCTAAATTGGGTGGAGGAGAAATTTTATCATATAAGCGTGCGGTCAATAAGTTGATAATCAAAGTGCGCGTTAGTGGTAGTGCCGGCCTGCTGATAATACCAGCTGGCTATAATAGCGATTGGCTGGTTACCATCGACGGAGTAAAAGCGAAACTGTTATGTGCCGACGGAATCTCACGTGCTGCTTTCGTACCAAAGGGTACGCATAGCGTTATGTTTCGATATTTTCCGAGGAGCTTAAAAATCGGATTGCTTATAATGTTTATTGCGATGATTCTGTTGATTGTTCTTTACCGATTGCGGTGAGAATCAGGACATTTTTTGTCGAGTCTGTGATTTTAACTCTTTCGTCGATACGCCAGCCTATTACCCAGATGATAGAATTTTCGTCAGCAACGACAGCTGCCGGTCGAGCTGATTTGTCAGCTTTGACGTCTGTTAGGAAATCGCCTATCTTTTTACTTCCCGGTGCACCGAGCGGATGAAATCTCTCACCTTCGCGTGCAAAACGAACTTCAAGGCTGCCGACGAGTTTGTCAGCGTCTATCATCTCTTGATATTTGGTTTTCGTCTTGCAGAATTGTTCGAATTTTTGCGAATCGAATTGCTCTTTGACAATCATCAGTTGATACGGACATTCGATGTTTTGTGTATTGCCCGCAGATTTTTTGTGAATAACGAGCCAGCTATCGTTTATTATCGCTCGCAGATTTTCCGGAAGGTCGATTTTGTTATCAAGCGTTATAATATTTCTGAAATGTTCCAATGTGAATTTCCGCAGGCCGACTTTGAGTGATAATATCATCTTCCGAACGACTTCGCAGGCGATTATCTCGGGCAGGGTTTCGAGCCTCCATTTTTCGATACGTATATTATCTTTACCATATTTGATATCATCTTTACCATATTCGCAAGCGGAGAGAATTTTGTCAGCTTGCTGATTGATTATCTTTTCCATACCCGATGCTTGATGAGCCAATTCGAGCAGGTGATCCTTTACCGCGGAATTCATCTTTTCCATTGCTGGCAGGATTCGATGACGAATGATGTTTCTGCTTGCTTTCAGCTCATAGTTCGTATGGTCACTCTGCCAAGAGATATTTTTACTACGCAGAAAATCTTCAAGCTCAGCTTTGCCGATGCACAGCAACGGACGAATGATTTCAATTTTATCGTTGGTATCGTTTAGGGGGCGTTTAAGCGGAATGCCACGCAGTCCGTGAATACTACAGCCGCGAATTATGTTGAAGACAATCGTTTCGCATTGATCGTCGCGATGATGCGCAAGAGCGATTTTATTGGCGTGGAAATATTTCGCTGACCGATAGTAAAATTCATATCTCACATTTCGGGCTGTCAGTTCGATCGATTCTCCGCTCTGCTCGCTGATTTCGGGAATATTTTGCGATTCACAATAGATTTGCAATCCCAACTTATCTGCTAATGCCCTGCAATATCGTTCGTCGTCGTCCGCTTGCTGGTTTCGTATTTGATGATTCAAATGGCACAAAAAAAGCTCGAAGTTAAACTCTCTGCGAAGTTCATTAAGAATATAAACGAGAGCAACGGAATCGGCACCGCCGGAAAGGCCGACCAGAACTCTATCGCCATCAGCTATCAGCTGATTCTTCGTAACGAATCGACGTACACGCTGGATGAGAACGGAATGACTCATTGTGCTATCGGCTGATCGACGCAGCCAACAATTTCGGAAATTTTCGGAATATTATGTCTGACGCAATATTCACGCAGACCTTCGATAATCCTTATAGGCGTTTGCGGGTCGATATACATCGCAGTACCGACCGCTACCGCTGACGCACCTGCAAGCATCAACTCAATCGCATCGCGTGCAAACTGAACACCACCCATACCGATAATCGGAATATCCCTTTTACGTGCAACCTTGTTATATACCTGCCAAATACAATACACCGCAACAGGCCTAATCGCAGGGCCTGAAAGTCCGCCAAAACCACGTGCGATGTAAGGCTTTTTTGTTTCCACATCTATCGCCATTCCGCGAAGCGTATTTATCAAACTCAGAATCTCCGCACCAGCTTGAATGACAGCGTGTGCAATTTCGACTATGTCAGTTACATTAGGCGAAAGTTTTACGATGAGTTTTTTTTGCTTTACCACCGCTCGAACAGCATTGACTAACTCCGCTGCCAATTTCGGATTGGTGCCAAACTCTATTCCGCCTTCGGAGACATTCGGACAAGAAATGTTCAATTCCAAAGCTGATATCCCGTCGCACTTATCGAGTGTCTGAGCTACTTTGCAATATTCGTCTATACCCTTGCCCGCTACGTTGACAAATAGCGGTATTCCGAGCTTCCGAGCTTCGGGCAGTTTATCTTCGATGAATGATTCCAGGCCGACATTCGCCAGACCAATGCTATTTATCAGTCCCGCTCGCGTCTCAACTGTCCTTGGCGGAGGATTGCCAAGACGTTCTTCGAGTGTGATTGACTTTGTCGTAAACGCTCCCAGCTTGGTTAAATCGCAGTATTCCAGATATTCGGGACCATAGCCACTCGTCCCGGAAGCTGTCAGTATCGGATTTTTCATCTCGATACTTGCTAAGTTTACCGATAAATCGATTTCGTTCATTGTTGCATTTGTGTTCATATTATTCAAACTAACTAATTTTGATACAAATTTCTAATACAATTTAAGCGGATTTTTCAGATTTTATCAATAACG
>WFQY01000388.1 GCA_015486815.1 Phycisphaerae bacterium
AATTCTTCGTGCATCTACGAGATTATTCACCTTTTCAGGCAGAAAGTTTTTCCGCCCGTTATACGCCCATCCGACAAGCCCTTCACATTCGCCTACATTATATCCGCAAAACAAATCGCCAAGCTTTTCGATATATTCCCGCAGCTTACCCTCACCAAGCCTTATATGACAAAACTGCGTATAAATCTTATTTCGAGCGCACAAATCGACCCATTCATCCCAGCTATCGCCCTCACCGCTATGATTCCATTCATATTTCGCCCCGCCAATTAGCTTAAGTGCAGGCCAAAGCTGAAGAAAATTCCCCACATCCTCTTCTACAAAAATCTCAATAGCCCTATCGATAAATTCCGACTTCATCCACGTTGTCGTCGCACCAACAAATACATCACTCACAGCAAAAACTCCTGATATTCATTACAACACGGATGGCCATTAGTTATCAGCATTCTGCCTTCGTTCGGAAAAAACAAAAACGATAATCGAGTATATGCGTTAGGCTCGTGCGGGCTATGCCTACACAACGCACCGGGCATTTGATGCCGACGCATAAGCTGTTTTATATCATCGAGCAAAACTTCTTCTTTCTGCTTTTCCCACCAGCGTTTCAGCATATCCGAACGTGCATAACACGATTTCGTCGTATCACGTTCGCCTTTCGTCAATCCTGTCCGCCACGCTTCAAGCTCCTCATCAAGAGAGCAATTCGTTGTAAAGTTAAAATCGTCAAAACATTTTCTTACAACACTAAATTCATTCGTCTTATCTACCACCGCCATCTCGCCAGTTCTATCGATTATGTTAAGCTGATATCCACCCGCAGGTGGAATTGTAGCTGGCAGCGACTTCAAATACGCTATCGCATCTTTCGTCGTTCCACATTCGTGTAAAACCATTCGTGGCAGAAAATGATAATGCGCACCGAAATTCAAATCGCGATTATCTTTTTGGCTTATCGCTGAAAGATTCGATGACCCAACCGCTAATCCCTGCGAATTTATCCCGCAGGGCGAAAAGCACATCCCCGCCATTCCGCCCGAAAGTATAGCAGCTGCCCCGTCTGAGGATATCTTTTCCACAAAATATAAATCATCCGCACCTATTTCCAAATTTTGTGCCAAGACCGCCCCTGCGTCTTTCGTTATCGTGCTTACAGAGCTACACGCTATTTCATCAAGTATCCTTTCATCAATCCCGCCCGCCGACCACAGCAGCCCGTAATGATTTATCAAAAAAATCTTCTCAATCGATATTCCCGACCCCGCTGCCATCCCTTCCATCTGCTCGACCATCCACGAAGCGGACTGCTCCAAATTCTTCCTAAGCCAGCGGTATGTCTTCTCATACTTTTCACTCGGCGTGCCAAACTCCTTACCCATCCTTGGCAGAAAAAACTCCCACGCACCAGCAATATCATCCGCCATCACTTTACCCTTCGCCAAACCAACCTCATAATCCGACCCCGCCGACTCGAAATAATAAAACTTCTCGCCCTTAGCTGTTATCTTTGGCATTGCTATTCTCTCTACTATTTCTTATAAAATTCTATAGCTATAGCTTCAGCTGCAGGTACACTAAATTTCAATTCACGCGCATTTCCAATCTTTGTTTCTTTTTCTACCCCGTCGTAATGAATAATTATAAGATGCGTAAACTTATCACCAACAAAGGTTCTATCAAATTTCACTTGCTGAGGCATATCGGAATAATTAACTACAATCAATCCAAGCGAACCGTCAGACGCCCGCCAAAAACTTCGCTCAACAGCTGGCGCAATAACACTCATCAGCCCTTTATATTCCGTATCCCATCTCGCAATTTTTATTTCAGGCACATTCGATACTATTGCAGGCGGACGAAGCATCCGACCGAACTGAACAAATTTCCTAATTCTCACACGCAGATTAACAAGCTTTTGAATATATCCCTGAATATTATGCACAACATCATTCAAACAGATTATATGCCCGAATTTTTCTCCCCATAAAAGAGCACGTCCGAAAACAACTCTGCTTGCATTTCTATCATCTCTGCTCGCAATCCTACTTCCATCCCAGCTCGTATATCCGCTATATATCGCAGGCACCAACGGCACGTTATTCGGGCTATGCGTCCCCCATATCAACAGAAAATCATCGACCAAATCGATATAATATTCACAAAACCATTCCGTCGAAAGATAAATAGGCTTACTTACTGCCGTTCGTACCGACTCGAATAATTTTCTCTGCCCCTGCCCAAACCAATTCCCCCCGCCTATCGGATGCCCATGCCTTTTATCGAAACACAGCACCGGCGGCATACCCGCTGTCTGATCGATATACAATCCGTCACAGCCGATATCATCACAAATTACTTTCGCAAGATGTGCAATCTTGTTATGCCAAAATTCTGTATAGACGCAAGGTGTTGTCGCAGGCGATGTGTTAATACGTGTTCGAAAATCATATGTGCTGCCGTCGATCTTTCTCGCAAGGTAAGGCTGCGCTTCTTTAAACCACGGCACACGTTTATCCAAAATCCATCCGTTGATATAAGGCATAACAATCATATCTTTCGCCTGCCATTCAGCAACAAGCGACTTAAATCCCTTTATCGCCGGCAGAAAATCCGGATACATATCGTCAAACAAATTATGATGCCACATATATGTATGCACCGGCACAAACGAACCTTTCGTATGATACATATCATATTGACGTTCCACTTGTTCCACAGGCGAGTAGCCTAACATCGATGACGATTTCTTGGTCTTCAACCGCCCGCACGCATCACGCCATTTCTTCCCCTCATCGGTTATTTCCCATACTCCTTTTTTCTTATTCCACTTCTCACCCTTCGGGTCCCACCATAAACCCGTTCTCAACAAAATATCGATCTTCTTAAACTTCGTAGGAATATCTTTCCTATCCGCCACCTTACCCTTAGCACACCATTTTTGTTTCAATGCCCATTTCCGATATCGCTTAGCTGCATCAAACCAATCGCCTTTCATAACTCCTAACAAGATATCATACGTCTGATTATAACTTATTCCCTCTTGAGCAGTACCCGCAGGATACGCAAACATTTCGAATTTATCATCCATATTCCCGATCCAGCCCTTGTAATACCCCTGACCATCTTCCGCAGCTATATATACCTGCGATGCTCGCCCACAGGATATACTCATCATCTGAATAGCACCGCCCGGATATTTCCTTTCTACCAGTCGTCCCATATACGTATGCGATAAAGGCCCTTCGCATTTTCGTATAAGGTCGCCTAATCCCGTGTGAGGATTTCTAACATTATAGCTACACACATCACTCTCACCCGAATATCCCAAATTCCCTACCCGTGGAAACCATACTCGCCAAAGTCCGCC
Source organism: Phycisphaerae bacterium (assembly GCA_015486815.1). Lineage (GTDB taxonomy): Bacteria > Planctomycetota > Phycisphaerae > JAAYCJ01 > JAAYCJ01 > S014-18. Next base: position 3,368 of record WFQY01000388.1, read on the forward strand.
TTTTTCGATATGATTGACAACCGAAATCCGCCAGCGTGCTACCGAATCTCCTCTATTCAATTCCACCGTTGCTATAACATCAATCGCTCCGCCAATGTCAGCTTTTTGATTTTTCCATATCAACTTCGCTCGCAATTTCCCTTCATTTGCTTCGATTTGTACCTCGGGTTTACGTACAGGCTCAATTATACTTTCTCTCTTCCCGTCGCTGCTCTTTACTTTTACTTTCCATATCGCAACATCTTTCCTACCTTTCGATATACATTCCATTTTCGCCCCGAAATCATATATACTCCAAAGCGAATTTTCGTTGATAATATATCCCGCCAGCTTATTAGCCAGATAAACTTTTCCCCCTTCGATAAGCCAGCGAAACCCACCTTTACTTTTGAATTTCTTATCCGTATCAATCACATTTCCATCGCGAATCGCAACATCCGCAAGCCAACATTTTATCGCATCACCTTCAATGCCCGCAGGCCTCTTCGCTATAATCCTCTTATAACTCTTTACTTCACTTGCGGGCTTCCACGGATCAATAATCCTCATAACTCCAGGCGGCGTGTCCGAAAACTCAATATTATTATCATCACATACCAACTTGACATTATCTATTAACATCCCCATAGGCTTGCCCGATACCTGAAATATAATCTTCCCCCAACCTCCTATGTTATGCCTTGCACTACTCCGCCAAATAGGCTCTCTACCACCTCTGCTATATATCTTCACAAGACAACTGTCCGACTTGTTTTCTATCCGAATACGATACCACCTATTCATTTCTATTTTCGTTCTGCTTCTTACAGCCCAGCCTCTGTGTGCCTTCGAATCTGACGTATAAAAATAAACACCTCCATCACTCTTAAATTCAATCAGACACGGACTGCCCGACGCACCCTTGAAATATACGCTTCTGCCATATCCCTTATCCGCATCTTTCAATAGGAAAATATCAAAGCTTAAATTATAACTGACATTTTTAATTCGTGCGGTCAGATATGCCTTTACCGTCCCGCTTTTGGAAATCATCGAAACCGCACCATTATCAACCTTTACCGATTTACTATCCGAATAAAATTGCAAACTACCTGCTTGAAATTCCTTTGCCGAACTGCTTTTCGAAAAATCTTCCCGCCAAATCAACGCTTTTCCGTAACAATCAAACACAAACAGACAAATACTCAAAAAAGTTAATAACCGCATCATAGGAATACTCCTCATAACTCGTGATAGGTTCAGGGTATGTTAATATCCGAAATGCCTTGAGCTCCACAGCTCGTTGCGGGTAAATCTCGCATCGACGTGCCCATCGATATACAAAATATCTACCAACCCCTCTCCGCCACGTGCTCCGCTTTCATAAGGATAATTAGCTCCCTCAGGCGACGGATGATGCCTATCCGCTAACCCTCCCCAAGAATAATTCATTGCAACCCATTGTGGATTATGATAGCCAGCTAAAATCTGTGCCACTCTCATAAAACCTTCGCCGAATAATATTTTTATATCAGGCTCTTCCACCGCCGACCAACGCGGACTATGGCTACCCATTCCCAGATAAATATAATTATATCCATACGACTGTAACGTCTTTGGGTCTTCTGCTTTGTGTGTCGGGCATACCCACACACTCAAATTCTTAATTCCGCCGGAAGGTTCTACCCCATTCGACAAATCCCTGCTAAGCAAATAAGGTCTAAGTAGGTTTCTGTATGTCTCGCTGTAATTATGATGCGTTACCCAACTCGGCAGCCAAAACGGAAAAATCTCATCATTATCAAAACAATATTGCAAAACCGCCTGTCCAATTGAACGCATATTCGACCGACAGCTCATCTCACGAGCTGTCTCACGCGCTTTACCTAATGCAGGCAACAATATTGCAACAAGCACCGCAATAATCGCAACTACAACCAAAAGCTCAATAAGTGTAAAA